>JBEKVA010000167.1:0-10181 GCA_049514475.1 Spirochaetia bacterium | reverse complement strand
AGCGCTGCCCATCACGCGCGCCTCAAGGGCCCGCTCCCTAACTTCCGTAGCGCGCCGAAATCAGATCTTCCCGCAGCAGCCTCGCCACCGAGCGCGCCGCGCTGTGCCCGAGGGCGGTGAACCCATCAGTCAGCTCGTCGACCGACAGCTCTGAAAGGGCGCTCGCCGTCACCATGTTTCCGACAATCGGCCCGAGGCCGAACATGGCGGGGCTGGCATCATCGTGTACCGAAAGCTCCCGGCGCCACACAAGCCCGCTGCCCCGCGTGTCGTACAGGCTCACGGTAAGGTGAATGCGCAGCGCCACGGTGCTCACTGGGCTGCCCGCATCGATACCCCAGTCATGGATGGAGAGCTCCAGAAGAAAGTCGGCCCTTTCCGAATCCTCCTCGGGCAGCGCCCCGAGTGCCGACGTGCACGCATCGAAAGATTCTTTCAATATGATGTCGGGTACATCGACGGTTGCGAGCGCTTCCTCCATGGCACCTCGCGCTTTTTCGGCCTGTGTCGCCTTCGCAACATTTGTCAGCACGCTGAACGCGCTATAAATCGGCTCGTGGCGGTCGAGCATCACCTCGTAGCGGACCTGCATCCGCGGCTCCGGAGGCATCGGCATGTCGGCCGCGAGAGTGGCGCCCGCGAAATCGAAACGGTCCAGATTGTTCGTTGTGGCGCATCCCGCGAGTGAAACCGCGAGTCCCGCGAAGCAGGCAATGGCGAAAGCCCTATTCGGACGATTCATCGATGGCTCCTTTCCCCACGTATTTCAACACCGCGGGAAAGGGAAAGTGCTACCGGGGAGTCGAATGTCCTACCGGGGGGCCAGCCGCACCGAGGTGCCAGACAGGTGTACCGGATATGACTGCAGATAGATGACCCGACCGTTCATGACGCCGATCCTCAGGATGGTCGATTCTTCGCCGCCAGGGGTCCCTTCCATTCCCGGGAAGAGGAAGTTGCCCAGGGAATAGGCAATGAGTCGGCCTCTGTAAGCCTCCATCGGCTGCAGGACGTGCGGATGGGAGCCGATCACCACGTCAGCCCCGGCCTCCACCAGACCCCTGTACAGCCGCTGCTGCTCGGCGGTCGGGCGTGTGCTCCACTCTTCCCCTCCATGCACGAGTGCCACGTTGAATGCCCGTGGCGAGAACGCCGCTGCCGCCGCTGCAAGTCCCCGGTCATCCAGCCAGAGCGCCCCGGGAGAATTTTCCCGCGCCCGCGCCGATTTGCGGCCGTCGAACCCCCTGCGGTCGACCGGATACGCGCTGAAGGAAAGGACCCGTATATCCTGGCTTCCCGCCCGCGCGTGAAAGGGCAGCGCGGCAGCCTTTTCGTCGATACCAACGCCCGAAGTGCCGATGCCTGCCTCACGCAGAGCAGTGACGGTGTCCAGGAAGCCCTGCACGCCGAAAGAAAGATAACGGAACCCCGCGCGGGCCAGCGGCGCCATGGCTTTGCCGCTGAAACGGAAAGTATATGACTTCGAAGCCGGCGTGCCGCGGGCCGTTGCCGCTGCCTCGAGGTTTCCGACGAGGAACGTGCACGATTGCAGGACGGGCAGGGTGTCGCCGAAGACCCGCGCAAGGCCGCCGTCGGAGAGAAGGGCAGCATCCACTCCCCGTGCCGGCATGATGTCCCCCACCGCGCCGATCCAGGCGATGTCGGCCGGCTGCGCGCGCTCAGGCGGCGGCAGCGCATCGAGCCATGCACGCAGCTCGGCGTTATCGCCATACAGCTCCACGGCAACGCCCGACTGGAGTGGATACTCGGAGTTGTCGGCTGTGAGCCCCTGGACGGGGAGTGCAACGTAAGGGAGGACGATGCTCTCCAGGGGTGTGACATGCATCGGAGGGGAGGCTGCGTCGGCAAGCCGGCCAACGGGCGCCATCAGCACCCGGTCCACGATCCTTCCGCCCGCTCCGTCGTCGAGGCGCACGACGATGATGTCAGGCGCGTATCCGTGGCCCGGTACCGGCGGAACCACGGCAATTCCGGGAGGAAGCGGGTTGGCCGCCACGGTGCGGGCCCAGGAGGCGCGCAGCTCATCAGGGCAGATCAGCGTAACGGGAAGCCCGTAGGCGCGAAACAGGGAGGCCAGTATGAGCATGAAGGCGGCGATGGTGCGGCGCATGATCGGCGGAAAGGATATGCCGTGTCCCTTCGAATGTCACGATACGGCGCTTTTCGGCCGGGAAACTTGCGCGCGGCGCGAGGAACGGCTATCATTCCTCATGGCCCGACATATCGAAATCTTCGACACGACGCTGCGCGACGGCAACAAGCTTCCCTTCGCGGTGCTTTCACCGTCTGACAGGCTGCTGCTGGCACGCCAGCTTGCTCGGCTTGGCGCTGACGTGATCGAAGCCGGCTTCCCGGCCGACTCGAGCGAAGAGGCGGAGTGCGTGGCGCGCATCAGCGGGGAAGTGAGGGGGCCGTTCGTCGCTGCGCTGGCGCGGGCAAGGGAAAGCGACGTGGAGAAAGCGCTGAAAAGCCTGCGCAGCGCCGAGAAACCCTACCTGCATCTTTTCATGTCGGTGTCCCCCCAGTTCATCGAGCACGTTCTGAAGGAGAAGGAGGCCGACGCGCTGCGCAGCCTCTCCCAGTGCATCCGCATTGCCCGCGCGGCAAAAGTGAGGGTGCAGTTCTCCCTCAGTGAAGCCCCGCATGCGCGGCGCGAGTTCCTGCGTGAAGTCTGCGCGGCGGCGCGGGATGCGGGTGCCGAGGTCATCAATCTCGCCGATACCAACGGGATCCTGCTTCCCGAGGGCATGGCCGGGCTGGTGACCGAGGTCCGTGACGTGCTCGGCGCTGCCAAACCGGGGTCGCCGCTGATCGGCGTTCACTGTCACAATGACCTCGGTCTTGCCACGGCGAACACTCTCGCCGCCATCCGGGCGGGCGCCTCTCATGTCGAGGTGACGGTGGGCGGTTTCGGGGAAAGGGCGGGCAATGCCGCACTGGAGGAGATTGCGTTCCTGTTGACCGCCTTCGGGAAGCGTGAAGGCCTTACCCATGGCATCCGGCTCGGAGAAATCGGCCGCACGGCGCGGCTCTTCGAAAGCCTGACCGGCATCCATGCCCATCCGAACAAGCCGATCATCGGCCAGACCGCATTCGTGCCGGCTGCCGGCGGATTCTCGGGACATTCCCTGGACCCGGACCTACGCCAGCTTCTGCAGGAGAAGACGATCGGCAACGGGCCTGACGCCGCGCCCCTGGAAGGGCAGTCCGCGGAAGCGCCGGGTCCCTATGTCCTGGAGTCGTTCAACGTGCTCACCAGCTCCCATTCTCCCCCGGTGGGGGTCGTCGTCATCCGCCGGGACGGCAAGACCCTCACGCAGACCTCGCACGGCAACGGGCCCATCGACGCGCTGTTCAGCGCCGTCGACAAGGCGCTGGGGTTTTCCACCCGCATGGTTCTGTACTCGGTCTCAACCCTCGCCACGGGCACCGAGGCCCTCACTGAGGTCATCGTCACGGTGGAGCTGCGCGGGCGGAGGTTCCACGGCAGGTACACCAGCACCGATGTGATCGAAGCGAGCCTTCGCGCGTATATGCGCGCCTGCAATGCCATCGGAGAGTCGGGTATTCTCGAGGGACCCGGTGATTATCACATTTCCGGGGAGTATCTCTGGGAGTAAAGCGCAGGACCCCGCGCCGGCCCTCAATCTCTGACGATCCTGAAGCAGGACGCCACAGCCAGCAGCGGGAACGCGCCGACGATCAGCATCATCCACCGGATGCCGATCAGCTCCCCGATGCCTCCCAGGGGAACCATGGCAAGCCCCGCAAGACCCCACGAGAAGCCCATGATCAGGGAGGATGCCATTGCCGGCGAGTTGCCTGAGTGCCTCTGCGCCAGGAGTATCAGCAGCGGGTTGGAGAATGTGAGGACGGTGCCGGCAAGGACAACGAGAACGACCCCGGCAACCGAGGGGAAAAGCAGGTAGCCTGCGATGGCAAGCGGAGCGCCCCCTGCCACGGACGCCAGCACCAGCACGCGCTTGCCGGTCCTGCGGGAGAGCGAGCTCACGAAGATCGAGAGGATGGCACCCAGCGCGAGCATCCCCGTGAAGAGAATTCCTATGTTTGTCAGGGAAATGCCGTGCTGGGCCATGAAGACGGGCAGGAATGTCGTCAGGCCGCGCACGGCGAAGTTGATGCAGAAATTGATGTAAACCAGCCGCATGAGCATGGTGCGCGTGCCGCGGTCGGCGAGCAGGCTTTTCCACGATGGGCGCGCCGTGCTTGCAGTCCGCTTTTTCAGCTCCCGTGATGGCAGCAGGATGAAGAGGCTTGCCGCAACCAGGGCGGCGGGTATGGCCAGGAGCGGCGTAGCGCGCAGTCCCCAGGCAGCGAAGAAAAGGGCAAAGAGCGCCGGCCCTGCGGCGAACCCGAGATTGCCTCCCGCGCTGAAGATCGCCATGCCGACCTCGGGGTGGCTGCCGCTCAGTGTCGGTGTGACCGAGGCGCCCTTAGGGTGGAAGGCTGCCGAGCCGAGGCACCCGAGGAAGAGCAGCGCGAGGAAAAGCGGGTAGCTCTGCGCCACGCCCAGGCAGCTCACCAGAACGCCCGTCAGGAGCGGGGCCAGGTAGAGGGCAGCGGCGCCGCCGAAGCGGTCGAAGAGCATTCCGAAAAATGGCTGGCTGAGCGCGGAGGCCAGGGCAGCGACCATGGAGATCGCCCCCACCATGGACAGCGTGAGCCCGAACTTGTCCATGACAATGGGGTAAAGCGGGGTGAGGAACCCGACGTAGATGTCATTGAAGAAATGGGCGCCGGCCACCAGCACGAGGATCGGGGAAAGGGGGATGATCGCCGTGGCGGCCGAGCGCGCGAGTGTTCCCGAAGGGGAGCGGGTCATTCCGTCGGCTTTAGCTGTTGACCCGTTCCTGGTATTCCATCGTCTCGGTGTTCACGAGGATCTTGTCGCCCTGCTTGATAAAGAGGGGGACCTTAACTTTCAGGCCCGTCTCGCAGGTGATGACCTTCGTGGCGCCGCTCACCGTGTCGCCGCGCTCGGCCTTCTCTGCCTCCGTGACGGTAAACACCATCTTGGTGGGAAGCTTGATGTCGATCGGGGTCTGCTCGAAGAACACAACCTGGTAGTTCTCCCCGTCCTTCAGAAAATCGCGCTTCTCCTCTTCCCCCTCGACGGGAATGGTGAATTGTTCATAGGTGCGCGTGTCCATGAAGGCGTAGTTCTCGGTGTCAGCGTAGAGGAACTGGACCTCGCGGTACTCGACATTGCACTCCTCGAGGTTATCCTGCACCTTGTTCGTCTGCGCAAGGACCCGGCCGGTCTTGATGTTCTTCAGCTTCAGGCGGACGAATGCAGACCCCTTGCCCGGATTCACGTATTCACGCTCGACGCAGACATGCGGCTGATTGTTGATAAGGATGAAGGTCCCCTTGCCTATATCGCTCGCCTTGATCATGTAATTCCTTTCGACAGTGACGGATTATGACCCCAGTATAGCGGAAAACGGGAATAAGATCACCCCCTCCAGCGATTTTTCCCCGCGGAACACCATCTCCAGCCTGTCAATTCCCATTGCCGCCCCCGAGCATAAGGGGAACCCCGGGCCGAACAGCCCGGCAAGCTCACGGTCGATCCTGTGCTGCACGCTGCACGCCTTCTTGCGCTCGGACTCCTCGTTGAGAAGCACCTCCAGGGCGCCGGGATCCGTCTCCTCGGTGTAACAGTTGGCAATTTCCACCCCGTCAACGTACAGCTCCCACCTTTCTGACCAGGGGGTGCCCGGCAGGAGGCGCGCCGTTGTCGGGATCTGGCGGGGATAGTCCATCAGCACCACCGGATGCTCCCGCGGAATCGCGGGTTCCACCAGCGTGAGGAACACGATGTGAAACGCTTCCTCCCAGGTGAGCCCGACGGGCATGGCCAAGCCTTTCGAAATGCCCGCCTCCCGCATCGCGTCGATCTCCAGGCAGGCGGCAAGCTCTATGCCGGCGAACACGCGGAAGGCCTCTTCCATCGTGTACCGCAGAAAGGGCGGCGCAAGGGCTTCTCGACGGCCTCCCAGGTGCTCCCCGGAGGCCAGGAGGAATGCAAACAGCTCCTCGGCGATGGGAATGGACTCACGGTAGCCCGCGTTCATCGTATACCACTCGAGGAGACGGAACTCCGGATTGTGGAAGGCTCCGCCGAAATCACCGTTTCGGAAGCTGCGGCTCACCTGGAAGATGTCGCCGGAGCCCCGCGCAAGCAGGCGCTTCATCCAGAGCTCGGGAGAGGGGATGAGCCACAGGGGCACCGTGGCGCCGCTTCTCGAAAGGAAATCGGTGCGGAAGACCTCGATGGCCGGCTCGGGGATGAGGTAGGGCGAGAGGGTCGGCGTTTCCACTTCGGCATACCCCCGTTCGGCGAAAAACCCCTTCAGCCGCGCGATGAACCGGGCGTGGCCCAGGACGCTGTCCCGCAGGCTGTTCTCCATGAACGGGGAGTATACACGGCAGAAGATGATCCGTATATTCTTAGCGCAATGAAAACCCGTGAAACGATACACGGCTTCGAAGTGATCTCTCGGGGCGACATCTCCGAGTACCGCGCGCGGGGCATTCACCTCCGCCACCCGGCCACCGGATGCGAGATCGTTCACCTCGCCTCCTCCGACACGGAGAACCTGTTCGCCTTCTGCTTTGCCACTCCCCCCCATGACGACACCGGTGTGTCCCACATCATCGAACACTCTGTGCTGAGCGGCTCCCAGCGCTATCCGCTGAAGGAGCCGTTCTCCGTGCTCATGAAGGGGAGCATGCACACCTTCCTCAACGCCCTTACCTATCCCGACCGCACGGTCTACCCCGCGGCAAGCTGTAATCGCGCCGACTTTTTCAACCTTCTCTCCGTGTATGGCGATGCCGTGTTCCACCCCCTGCTCAGGAAGGAAACCTTCATGCAGGAAGCGTGGCGCCTGGAGGAGGCGGAGGAGGGGGCGGGCATCGAGGGTGTGCGCTACGCGGGCATCGTCTACAACGAGATGAAGGGGGCCTATTCCAGCCCGGACTCCATCGTCGCGGAGTGGACCACGCGGCTTCTCTTCCCGGACACCCCCTACCGTTTCGATTCCGGAGGCGACCCTCGCTCCATCCCGGATCTCACCCTTGCCGCTGCCCGCGAGTTCCACGCGAGCTACTATCATCCGTCGAACTGCAAGATCTTTCTGTACGGGGACATCCCCGTCGAGGACATACTCGATTTCATCGGGGAGAAGTTCCTCGCGGGGTTCGGCGTGCGAAAGATCGACGCGGACATGCCGCTGCAGCCCCGGTGGAGCGCGCCACGGCGCATGGAGAAAACCTATCCGGTGAAGGCAGATACTCCCCTCGAGGGGCGATCCAGCGTGACGATGAGCTGGCTGCTGCCGGCCGTGACCGACCCTGTGGCGCTGGTGACCCACGAGGTGCTCTCCGAGGTGCTCATAGAGAGCGCCGGCTCCCCCCTGCGCAAGGCGCTCGTCGACTCGGGGCTGGGCGAAGACCTTTCCCCCGTGAGCGGGCTCGAGTCTGACCTGAAAGAGATGATATTCGCCGTGGGCCTGCGCGGCACCGACCCGGATAAAGAGGAGCGCATCAGCGCCCTCATCCTCGACACAATTTCCTCGCTGTCCTCCCAGGGCCTGGACCCCGTGATGGTGCAGTCCATGATCAACCGGGTCGAGTTCAGGCACAGGGAGATCAGGGGCAACGGGTCCCCGTACGCGCTGCGGCTGATGGGACGCGCGCTGCGCGGCTGGGTGCACGGCACGGACCCCTTCTCCGCCCTGCTGTTTTCTCCCTCCATGGCGGAGCTGAAGAAGCGTCTCGCGGCAGACCCGCGGCACCTGGAGGAGATACTCCGACGCACCCTGCGTGAGAACCCTCACCGGCTCACCCTCGTGGTGAGACCCGACCGGGACCAGGAGCCTCAGGAAGCCGCGGAGGACAAGAAGCGGCTGGCGTCAATCGTGGCGCGCATGAGCCCGGCCCGGAAGGCGGAGGTGATTGCGGACTCCCGCGCCTTCAAGGGCTACCAGGGTGTTCCCGATTCGGCGGAGGCCCTTGCCCTGGTGCCCTCACTGCACCGCGGGGACCTGCCGCGGCAGATCGAACGCATTCCCGTGCGGGAAACACGCACGGCTTCGTCCGTGCCGCTGGACCTGCACGACATTTTCACAAACGAGATCATCTACCTCGACCTTGCATTCCCCACCGACGAGCTTGCGGGCGAGCATTCGCTCCTTCTTCCGTTTTTCGTGCGCGCCGTGTGCGGCAGCGGTCTTCCGGGCATGCGTTATGACAAGGTGGCCCTGGAGCTGTTCCGCCTGACGGGGGGCTTCTCGGCGTCCCTGGATGCGGGGGGCATTGTCGGCAGGCCCGCGGACATTGGGCAGTACGCGTTCTTCCGCATGCGATGCCTGAGGCAGAATCTCCCGGAAGCGGCAGGACTTGAGGCGCGGTTGCTCGCCGCCGCAGACTTCAGCGACCACGCGCGGCTTCGCGATATGTTCCTGGAGCTGCGCAACGACCTGAAATCCGCCCTCGTACCCGGCGGCCACCAGTTCGCAATGCTGCGCGCAGCGAGCATGATTTCTCCGTCCGTGGCGCGGGAGGAAGAGTGGCGGGGCATCACCCAGCTGCTCTACCTGTCTAAAATTGCACAGCGCATCGACGAGGAGCTGCCGCGGGTGGCGGCAATGCTGGAAGAGATCCGGCACATATTGTTGAAAAAGCCCGGGATGATCGCCAACGCCACCGCTGCCGCAGAGAGCTTCCCGGAGATCGCAAAGGCCGTGGAGTCGATCGCGGGTGCCCTGCCAGCCTCTGGCGTCGAAGCGGGGGCGAGGGGCGCAGGCAGATCCGGTGTCGGCGCGCCGCAGGGAAGACCTGCCGGCATGAGCGCCGAGTCGCTCATCGCCAGCGCCTCGGTGGGCTACGTGGCGCGTGCCGTGCCCGGTTTCCGCTTCGAAGACCCCCGCAGCGGCCCCGTCGCGGTGCTGGGGCACGTTCTCTCCACCGGGTACCTCTGGGAGAAGGTGCGCATGGAAGGCGGCGCCTATGGGGCATTTTCCTATTCGCGAAACACCGACGGGCTGTTCCTCTTCGGGTCCTACCGTGACCCGAACATCACCAGCACGCTTCGCGCATTTCCCGACGGGCTGCGGTACGTGGAAAGCGGCGCCGTGAACGATACGGAGGTGGAGAAGGCCATCATCGGCACCATCGGGCGTGAAGACAGGCCCATGGACCCCGGAGAGAAAGGCTTCGTGAGCCTGCAGCGCCGGCTGCACGGGGTCACCGACGAGGCCCGCCAGGCGCGCCGCGAGAGGCTCATCGCGGCTGACGCGGGGGATCTCCGCACTGCCGCGCGCGAGCTGCGCGAAACCTACGATCGCGGCTTCACCGCCGTCATCGCCAACAGGCAGTCCCTCGCCCGCGCCACCGAGGAGATGCCCGAGCTTGCCGGCCGTACCCTCGACCTGCCGGAATAGAATGCGGCGGCAGTCATGAACCTCGAAGTATTCGTTCTCGGCACGGGCGGCATGATGCCCCTGCCCGGCCGCGGGCTGACATCGGTGCTCCTGAGGCGGGAGGGGGACCTGTTCCTCTTCGACTGCGGGGAGGGGACCCAGATCGGCCTGCGCCGGCTGAACCTGCGCTGGAAGAAAATCACGAGCATCTTCATCTCCCATACGCACGCCGACCACGTGACGGGCCTTCCGGGCATCCTCATGCTCTCCTCCCAGGTGGACCGCGATGAGCCGCTGTACGTCTACGGCCCCCCGAAGATCCGCGAGTTCATCGACGCGATGCGCCGCACGCTTGACATGTACATCAACTACGAGATCGTCGTCCGCGAGGTGGAGGGTGGGGCGACAATCGTGCAGGGCGAGGATTATGTCATCCGCACGCACACACTGGTGCACACCAAGCCCTGTCTCGCCTACGCCCTGGAAGAGAACATGCGGCCGGGCATCTTCTTTCCCGACAAGGCGGCTGCCCTGGGAGTGCCGCGCGGCCCGCTGTGGTCCCAGCTGCAGGGCGGCGAGCCGGTGAACCTCCCCGACGGCACCGTGGTCAGGCCCGAGCAGGTCATGGGCGCGGAGCGCAAGGGACGCAAGTTCTGCTTCGCTACCGACACCATCGACGCGCCAGGGCTGGCGGATTTCGCCCGCTGCGCC
>JBEKVA010000166.1:0-8808 GCA_049514475.1 Spirochaetia bacterium | reverse complement strand
TCCCGGTAGAAGCGCGACCGCATCAGCCGTGGTCCCTCCGATGACAGCTATGGCCACGTCGAAACCCTCTGCCGCGCGAAGCCCCTGAGGGTCGTACACAACAACGCTGCCGGGCCGAACGGCCTTCGCTATTCCTTCCCGTATCGTCGTGCCGATGAGGCCTCCGGCTGCACCGCTGCTTCCCGTTCCCGCGGCGCCCGACTGCCCTGCAAGGTCGTCGGCGAGTGTTCCGACAACGAGGATTCGCCGCGTGGTGCGCGGCAGGGGGAGGATCTGCCCGTCGTTTTTCAGAAGCACAACCGATTCCCGAACGGCGCGCAGCGCCAGCTCTCGGTGCTCCGCCGACCCTGCCGGGACGCCGGGCTGCTGTGCCGCAAAGGGATGCTCGAAGAGGCCCAGTCGGAGCTTGACCCGCAGAATACGGCGCACCGCGTCATCAATGCGCGCGGCGGGGATTCTTCCCGCTTTCACTTCGCCGGCTACCGTCTCTATGAAAAGGGCGTAATCGGCCGGCACGACGAACATGTCGATGCCGGCGTTTACGGCCGTCCTCACCTCTTCCGCAAAGGCAGGCGGGTCCTGCGTCACCGGCTCCTTTACGCAGACCACGAGGCCGTCGAAGCCCATCCGCTCCTTCACCACCTCTGTAACCAGCTGCCGATCAGCGCTCATGGGGACTCTGATCGCCTGCATGCCATGAACCAGCGCTGCTTTCAGCGATGCCAGGTCGGCATCTGCCGTGTCTTCCCTCGTGACCTCCACTGCTGCCAGGACCGAGCTCTGCGCGTCATCCATGCCCAGGTCCGAATCAAGGGACCAGCGGATCCCTGCCGCAGCCAGCTCATCGGCAGCGGCGCGTCCGACGGCCCTATCCAATCGTGAGTCTAACGATGCCGCAAGCCCGGCCGCGCTCGGGAACCGTGTTGACCCGACAGCCCCGGCGGCGAGCAGGAGTGGCACGGGAAGCCGCGCACCCAGGGAGATTTTCTGCCATGTATCTACCGCTGCCGCCGTGGTCCCTGCCGTCGTCGTTGCCGCAGCCTCGACCAGCAGGGAGCCGATACCCAGCCGCGCAATATCGGAGGGCCGCGCGAGATGCGAGGACCCTGCCACGGTCATCTGGCCGATCTTCTCCTGCAGTGTCATGCGGCCCACCAGGTCTCCCACGCGCGTTTCCACGGGCAGGGAGGAATCCTTGAAGAGAGTGACCATGCGAGGAGGGACAGGGATTAGACAGGAGAAAAAGAGGACGGCTGCCAGTGCCGCGAGGAATGCGTGGTGGGGGACTCTCATCCTGGCCCATCATAGCCCAGCCGACGGCATGCGTCACTCGGGAAAAGGCAATGGCAGGTCTTGGGATCGCGGGGGCACCTCTACTGCGGGACGAGATGCGAGGTAACCATGGCGGTTGTCGAGCGGGTGGTCTCGGTAAGACCGATGGGCCGCCCGCGCTCCCCCTCCGCGCCTCTATAGCCCGTAATAGCTTATGACGTAGTCAGTGACCGGAGTGAAACCGAGCCTGTCGTACAGTGCAATTGCGGGGCGGTTCCTTTTCTTGACGAAAAGGCAGGCCCCTTCCTTCTGGCGGAAGATCTCTTTCAGCAGCTCACCCACCACCAGGGCGCCAATGCCTTTGCCGCGCTCTTCGGGCGCCGTGTACACCCCGCCCACCTGGTCCACTCCGAAACCGCGCGCGTTGGTGGCTGCCTTTGCCACCGGCACGCCGTTCCTTTCCGCCACGTAGACCAGCTCGTCCTTCAGCCCGGCCTTCAGCAGCCTCATGCACTGCGATTCGCTGAAATGGCTCGGATCGATCACGACCTCTTCCAGCTCGTAGCCCTTCTGCAAATCGAACAGCGCATCGGCATCGCCGATATCCGCCTTGCGGACGTGCAGGGCAGGATCCGGCAGCGGGAAGGCGGGCCGCACGCTATCCCGCTGCAGAGTCATGAGGAAGTATTCGACCCTCGTGGTGGGCGGGAGGGGGAGGAGAGACTCGGCTTCCCCGACGCAGCGGCCGACACCCATGATCGAATGCACCGTCGGGTTCAGGCTTTGCAGCAGCTCGCCCAGCCCGTCGCGGCTGCCCTCGCGGCGGGAAAGCACCGGCAGCAGGAGCCCTGTCGACGAAAAGAGGATGCTGTCGGTTGTGCCCCCCTGCGCATCGCCGTCGAAGTATACGTCACAGCCGCGCGTGCCGTTGCGCAGGCGCGAGGTGAAAGGCACGCACAGGGCCTCATCGCGCAGGAGAAAATCCAGGACCGCGGGGAGGTCCCTGCGGGCAGCGCGCCGCCAGCTCATTTGCCCGCCCTCCGCGCGAAGCTCAGGGGGAGGGTGCCTTCCGGCACGAAGTCTCCCGCCAGGGCGCCCAGACCCGCGCGAAACGATTCGCGCCCATCGCCGTAGACGGCGAGCGCCGACTGCACCCACGGGGCCTCCGTGAGGTACACGGGGCTCAGCGCCGAGATGACGAAGACCTTCTTCCCCATGCCCTTCAGCACTTGCAGCACGTCGAGGCTGTTGTAGTTGGCCAGGCAGAATATGACGGTGTCGTATCCCCGCGCACGGGCGCGCATCTCCGCGATGTCTTCAGGGCGCGCGCGATAGAAGGGCGCGAATGGGAACAGGAAGGTCCCGGCCCCGGGGAAGCGGCGCAGGCCTTCGGCCACGAACTCGGAGTACTGGGAGCAGAGCAGGATCTTCTCTCCCGGCTGCGGTTGGTAGGGGATTCCCTTCGCGTGGATCATGGTCACCGCGCGCGCGGACACCTGCTCGAAGAAGTCCCGCGCGCCGGGGGCGGGAACGTGGGAGGCCACCGCGGCGGGATTGGGTGCCAGGGGGGCATGCTCCCCGCGGAAGTAGGTGATCTTCGTCTCCAGCACCCGCTGCACCGACTGCTGGATGGCGGCGCGGAAGGCCGCGTCGGCATGCATGACAGCGATCAGCGAATCCCAGGTGCGCTCCTGCGTCGGAGGGGTATGGGAGACCAGCACCATGTCGTTTCCCGCCTCCAGGGCGCGGCGGCACGCGGTGGGGGTGTCATCACCGTCGGTCAGCACCCCGTTCATTTCCATGTCATCGGTGATGATGAGGCCTCGGAAGCCAAGCTTGTCGCGCAGGATGGACTGCAGGAAATAGGGGGACAGCGATGAGGGGGTCATGCTGCCGAGGATCGTGGGAAACGCCAGGTGGCCGGTCATCACGGCGGGGATGCCCTCGCGGATGAGGATGCGGTAGGGGATGAGGTCCCGTTCGAGAAGCTGCTCGAGTGTAACGTCGATTTTCGGCAGGTGCCCGTGGGAATCCTGGTCGGCGGAGCCGTGCCCGGGAAAGTGCTTGGCGACGCAGAGAATGCCGACGTCACGCATGCCGCGCGCGAACGCCGCGGAGAGAAGGCCCGTGACCGAGGGGTCCGAGCCGAAGGAGCGCGGCCCGATCACGCTCGCCTCGGGGTTGGAGTACACGTCGGCGGTGGGCGCGAAATCCATGTTGATGCCCAGCGCCGCAAGCTCGCTGCCGAGATACACCCCGGTCTGGTAGGCATCAGCGGGCGCGCCGGCGGCGCCCAGGGCGAGGTTGCCCGGAGAGACGGAGGTCTCGTCCTTGATCTGGCGGACCCAGCCGCCTTCCTGGTCGGTGGCAACGAACAGCGGGATGGCGAACCTGCTCCGCCCTGCCAGCCGCTGCATGTCCCCGACGTCACGCGCCAGGGTGGGGAGGTCGGCCACGTTGCGGGGAAAGATCTTCACGCCGCCGATGGCCCGGGTGCCGATCCAGCGAAGGATGTCCGGCGAAGGGCCCACCCCCTGCCAGCCAAGGAAGAATACCTGGCCGAGGAGCTCCTCGTCGGTCATGGCTTGCACGATCCGCGACGCAACGACGGCCGGCGCGCCGGGGTCTCTGAAGCCCAGGGCGGAAAGCGGCGCGGCCGCGGCCAGCAGCAGGAGCAAGGCCGCGGCCGGCAATGCACGCGGACGGCGCGGCGGCAAGGAAATGCGGGGCTTAATAGCGCAGGTTCCAGGCGTCGGTTGCATACTTTTCCGTCATGATCCGATCAGCCTCGGCGCGCTCGGAGGGCCGGAGGTCGGAGTCATCGGCGCCCAGCACCTCGCGCGCGGCGCGTGCAAAGGCTTCCCGCGCCTCTTCGAAGCTGACCGCGCGGCCCTTCTCCTCGTTCAGGCAGGTCGGGGGATGGGTCTCCCGCGGGGCATCGCTGTGAATGTAGCGAAACACGCGCAGCCCGGGGTTCTCCAGCGGGATCGAGCCATGCTGGAGAATCGCCGTGCGGGTGGTCATCTGCGCGCTGCCTATCAACTTGCGGCCGGCCGTACCGGCAATCTCGTATTCCCCCGCTGACCCGAAGCAGTCAGGGTTGTGCGGGTCCCCCTTCTGCGAGCTGTTGATGGTCCCGGCAATCGAGAGATTGGCAAGGCCGGCCAGCAGCACACGGGCAATGAACTCGTAGACCTCCCTCTTGCGCGCCCCGCCGATAAGGGAGCCGCTCTCCTGCTTGGAGAGGGCCACCGAGTAGGTGAGCTCGCTGTCGTGCAGCACCGCATGGCCGCCGGTGGGTCGGCGCACCAGAGTCACCCCCTCCGAGCGCATCAGCTCACCCTTGTAGCAGCCGTTTATCTTCTGGAACCTGCCCAGCGACAGCGTGGCCGGGGAAAACCCGTAGAGGCGGAAGACAGGGGGGCTCTCCCCGCGGCCCACCGCCTCGGAGAGCGCCTCGTCGATGGCCATGTCGAGCCTGCCCTCCATTTTCGGGTGCACGATAAGACGGAAGCTCACTTGTACTGCTCTCCCTTGTGCTCGTCGATGTACTGGCCGGCAACGTGGGCCGCAATCGCCCCTTCGCTTGCCGCAACGACAAGCTGGCGGAACGGGCTGGCGCGCACGTCACCCACCGCGTACAGGCCCGGCACCCCGGTTTCCATCTTCTGGTTCGTCTCGATGTAGCCCACGTCATCCATGGTAACCCCGAGACCGGCAACGAGCGAGCTCTTGGGGTCCGAGCCGATGAAGATGAAAACGGCGGAGGCCTGCTCCTTGCATTCCTTGCCCGTGGCATTATTCACCAGCGTCACGGTTGCCACCGCCGGCGAGCCTTCGATCCTGCGCAGCTCCGTGTTGAAGCGTACCTCGATCTTGGGGTTGGCAAGAACCCGGGCAGAGAGGGCCTTCTGCGCCCTGAACTTGTCCTTGCGGTGGACCATGAGGATGCCGCTGGCCAGGTGGGAAAGGTACATGGCCTCGTCACAGGCCGCATCCCCGCCCCCGACCACCACCATCCGCTTGTTCTTGAAGAAAGGGCCGTCACAGGTGGCGCAGTAGGAGACACCGTGGCCCGCCAGCTCCGCCTCTCCCGGCACGCCCAGGGAGCGGTGCACGGCTCCCGTTGCCAGAATCACCGTGAGGGTCGTGATGGGCCCCTTGTCGGTTTCCAGGACGAAATGCCCGTCTTTCTTCTTCACCGCCATGACCGTGGCGTTCTGGAACTCGGCACCGAACTTGCGTGCCTGCTCCTCCATCTTCTGGCTGAAATCGTAGCCGTTGACGGGTTCCGGGAACCCGGGATAGTTCTCCAGCTCGTCGATAAGGAGGGCCTGCCCCCCCGAAGAAAGCTCTTCCAGGACCAGGGTGCGAAGGTTGCCGCGCGCGCCGTACTGGGCGGCGGACAATCCTGCCCCCCCGGCTCCGATGATCACCAGGTCTCTGTCAGTCGTCATGCTGCTCCTCCGGGCAAAAGATAGCAGATTGGCCCGCTCATGGGAAGGAAAGTTCTTCCGACATTGTAAGGAAGGAAGAGGAGCATACCCATGAACGAGCGCATCCGCGCCCTCGCGCTGACAATGAAGGCCCGCCTGGACCAGGAGACCGGTCTTTTCGACCGGCTCGGGGTCGAGGTGGACCGTCTGCGGGAATCCTACCAGGCCAAGGACTGGGGCACCAGCCTGCTCATCGCCGAGGGTATCGAGCGCTCGGCCGCCGCCGTCGGCGCGGCTGACGCGGCGCGCGATGATGCGTTCGTTCACCTGCGCGAGGCGCTGGAGCTTCCCGAAGAGACCTTTTTTTCCGCCCTCCTGCCGGCGCTGCCTGACGGGGAGCGCGCGGACCTGGAAGAGGGCTGGCGGCGGCTGCGCATGTCAGTGGTGCGCCTGAAGACCGCGACGGGGAGGATGCGCTACGCGGCGGAAGCGCTGGCGGGAGTGCTCAACCGCATGGTGGAGGAGCTGTTCCCCGCGATGAAAGGCAAGATCTATTCCCGGCGCGGCAGGCCGACCGCCGTAACCGGGGCGCTCCTTGTGAACCGGAAGCTGTAGGAGGTCGCCATGCAATCGACATTCGCCCCCATAGAGCTTGGCAAACGCGGCCTGGTCGCCACGACCGAGGGCATCCAGACGGTCGGCCACAACATTTCCAATGCAAACGTCGAAGGCTACAGCCGCCAGCGGGTCGAGATGAATGCCACTTCTCCCCTGTACGAGCCGCAGCTGAACCGGGAGGAGACACCCGGGCAGATCGGCCAGGGCGTGGAGGTCTCCCGCATCGAGCGCATCAAGGACATGCTTCTTGAAGGGCGCATCGTCTCCGAGCAGAACGTGCAGGGCTACTGGGAGGCGCGGGACAAGTACATCCTCATGATGGAGCAGGTGTACAACGAGCCCACCGAGCACTCCGTGCGCGCCCTGATGGACCAGTTCTGGGGGGCGTGGCAGGACCTCTCGCTGAATCCCACCGAGATGGCCTCGCGCCGCTCGGTGCTGGAAAAGGGCAAGGCGCTCGTCGACGGCATCCACGACCGCTTCGCGCGCCTGAAGGGCGTGCGTGACATGGTGGAAGACGACGTGCGCGGCACCGTGGGGCAGATCAACGATCTCACCAGGGAGATCGCGGGGCTGAACGGCCAGATCGTGAAGTCCCAGGCCATCGGGGACAATCCGAATGACCTTTTGGACCGCCGCGACATGCTGGTGGGGAAGCTCTCCTCGCTCATCGACATCAGCGTGAAGTACAACGACCCTGCCGGAGAGCTTGTGGTCTCCACGGGCGGCATGCATATCATCCAAGGCCTGCACCACGAGACCATCGCGCTGAAGGCGAACAAGTCAAACGAGGGCTACTCGGACCTCATCTGGCCCGACACGCAGCAGGCCATTCCGATCCGCGGCGGCAAGATCGCCTCCCTCCTGCAGCTTCGCGACGGGGATGCGCGGCAGGAGATCCAGAGCCTGGACCTCATGGCGGTGAACTTCACCGACCTGGTGAACGAGGTGCACCGCCAGGGCTTCGGCCTCAACGGTGAGAAGGGCAACGACTTCTTCGTGGAGCGGCATTTCATCGACAACGCCTCGGGCAACTACGATTCGAAAGGCACCGGCGCCTTCGATTCCACGTGGCTTTTCCGCGTCACGGGAGCCAACCCGCTGCAGGCAAAGGAACAGATCGGGCTTGCCGGCACCCTTACGCTGCCCGGCAGGACGGGAGACATCGGCATTGACTATCGCCCCACTGATACCGTGGAGGACCTCATCACCCGGATCAACCTCTCCGGCGCGGAAGTGGTGGCACGGCTGAACTCGGAGGGCAAGCTTTCCCTGAAGGCCTCGCCGACTGCAAACCCCGCCAATCCAGACTTCGTGCTGCGCGGCCTGCAGGACTCGGGACAGTTCCTGGTGGGGTACAGCGGCATCCTCAAGGCTTCTGGCGCCGCGGGAGCATACACCTGGGGGAAACCCGATGCAGTGCAGGCGCTCCGCACCGACGTCGGCGCCGACGTACCCGGCGGATTCGTCGGCTCCCAGTTCGCCGTGGCACCGCAGGCGCACCCGGCAGGCTGGATAGAGGTGAACGACAAGCTGGCGAAGGACCCGGGCTACATCGCCGCGGCAGGCGGGGTGGACGGCAGGTCGGAAGGCGTGGGCAATGGCACGGCGGCGCTCGCAATCGCGCAGCTGCGCACCACCCCCGTCATGGTCGGGGTGACATCGACATTCGACAGCTATTTCGCGGACCGCGTGGCGAATATCGGCCTGAAAGGCGAAGAGGCCAATCGGAGCCTCGACACGACGAAGCTCGTCATGAAGGACCTCGCCGACACGCGCGAGGCGCTCTCCGGGGTGAACATCGACGAGGAGCTCTCCGCGATGATCGCCTATCAGAACGGGTACGCGGCAATCGCGCGCTTCGTCTCCACATTCGATCAGCTTCTGAACACCATCATCAACCGCATGGGCGTGTAAGGACGGACGGCATGAAAAGAATAAGCTCACAGCTTCCCGCGTACGACAGCAACTACTACAACAGGCTGCGCGAGTTCGACATGAACCAGATGACCAACAAGATCGGCGCGCAGTCGAAAATAAAGGACCTGCGGGACGACCCGCTGGCCGCCTCCCGCTCCACGCGCTTCCAGTCGGAGATCATGCGCTCGGACCGTTTCGGCAAGAACATCGAGCTGGTGCGCAACACTCTCTCCAGCGCGGAGACGGGCCTGCGCAGCGCCATGGACATCCTGCAGCGCATCCGCGAACTGGGCGTCCAGGGGGCCAACGGCACGCTGGACAAGCAGCAGATGGGCTACATCGGAGAGGAAGTGAACCAGCTTCTCGGGGAGCTGTTCACGATTGCCAACAGCAAGGACCAGAACGGGAACGCCCTCTTTGCCGGCACCAACGTGAAGACCACGCCTTTTCGCACCACGGAGGGACGTGTGCCTAGCGGCAGCGGGGACATGGTCGTCTCCGTGGACTACCTGGGCAACGTGGACCGAGGAGCGGCGGAGATCTCCGAGGGCTCCGAGGTCGG
>JBEKVA010000165.1:0-8929 GCA_049514475.1 Spirochaetia bacterium | reverse complement strand
CGGGGTGCTCGCGCACCGCCGTCTCGGGATCGGTGAAAATGACCCCCTTCTTGCTGAGGTCTTCCTTGATGCTGTGGTAGACCATCTCGGAGTCGTACTGCGCGCCGACCCCTGCCAGGAATTTCCGTTCAGCCTCGGGGATGCCGATGCGCTCGAATGTCTCCTTGATGTTCGCCGGTACGTCCTCCCAGCTTCTCGACTGCTGCTCCTGGGGCCGCGCGTAGTAGTACAGGTTGTCGAAGTCCAGGTCGGAGAGGTCGGCCCCCCAGTTGGGCATCGACTTTCTGCGGAAGGCGGCCAGGGAGCGCAGGCGGAACTGGAGCATCCACTCCGGCTCCTCCTTGCGGCGCGAGATGGCGGTGACGATCTCCTCGTCGAGACCCTTGCGGGTCTTGAAGACGGACTCGTCGGGGAAATGGTACCCGTGCTGGTATTCGGCAATTTCAACGACTGGCGATGGCGCCTTCATGTGCTTCCTCCTCGATTCCGTACTGCTCGCGGATCCAGTCATACCCCTTCTCTTCCAGGGCGGTGACCAGGTCCTTGCCTCCCGAGGTGACAATCCGGCCCTTGTACATGATGTGCACGTAATCAGGGACGATCTGCGTCAGGATGCGCTGGTAATGTGTGATGATGAGCGCGCCGAAGTCGGGACCCCGCAGCTTGTTCACACCGCGGGAGACGACCTTCAGCGCGTCGATGTCCAGGCCCGAGTCCGTCTCATCCAGCAGAGCGAGGGAGGGCTTCAGCATGAGCATCTGCAGAACCTCCATGCGCTTCTTCTCTCCGCCGGAGAACCCCTGGTTCAGGTAGCGGTTGATGAACGCCTGGTCCATCTCCATGAATGTCATGGCTTCGCGCAGCTGCTTGATGTAGGCGGTGACATTCATGCTTTTTCCGTCCTGTCGCAGCTCGATGGCGCGTTTCAGGAACTTTCCTACCGTGACCCCGGTAATCTCCACCGGGTACTGGAAGGCAAGGAACACGCCGCGCAACGCCCGTTCGCTGGCTTTCAGGGCCAGGTAGTCTTCCCCGTCCAGGGTTACCGTGCCGCCGGTCACCGTGTAGGCGGGGTGGCCCATGAGCACGTTCGCCAGCGTGCTCTTGCCCGAGCCGTTGGGTCCCATGAGCGCGTGGACCTCCCCGGTCCTGATGTCCAGATCGATCCCTGTCAGGATCGGCTTGTCGCCGATGTTCGCCTGGAGGTTCTTCACTTGCAGATGATGTGCCATGTTCCTTCCTTCATATTGGATAGCCGAGGGCAACGCGTGCTTCCTCGCTCATCCGTTCAGGTCCCCACAGCGGGGTCCAGACGGTCGTGGGCTTCACATCGACAATCCCGAAAGCGTCCCGCAGCGTCTCTATGATGTCCTTGCGGATGATGTCTTCCGCCGGGCAGCCGGGGTAGGTCAGGGTGAAGTCCACCTCGATCTCGTTTTCATGCACGTCAACCCTGTACACCAGGCCGAGATCGACGATGCTGAAAGCCAGCTCGGGATCCTCGACGTTTTTCAGCACCTCGAGGACCTCTTCCCGCGATACCATGATCCATCCTTCTTTCTCTTATAAGTTGACAATGCTGACTAAATTAGTCAAGATTAATGACATGAAGATTGTGGAGATTCTCTGCCATCCCCGGCCGGGAAGTTATAATCTTGCGCTGGCCGCGAGTGCCAAGGAGACGCTGCAGTCGCTTGGTCACGAGGTGACGCTTCACGATCTGTATAAGGAAGGCTTCGACCCTGTCTTAAGCGCACCAGAGCTGGCCCGCAGCTACAGCCTCGACGGGATGGTGCAGATCCACTGCCAGGAGCTTGCCGCAGCGGACGGGCTTCTCATATTCCACCCCGACTGGTGGGGCCAGCCGCCGGCGGTGCTCAAGGGATGGATCGACAGGGTATTCCGCCAGGGCGTTGCCTACGCCTATGACGGTGACGATTTCGCCCCGCGGAAGTGGACGCCCCTGCTGAAAGGGAAGAAAGGCCTGGTGTTCTGCACCTCCGATGCCGCCGAGCAGGAGGTGCCCTGGACGCTTGAGACCCTCTGGACCGAGGTGATCCTTGGCAGGTGCGGCATGAAGGCCGGCTGCCACGTGCTGCGCAACATGGGAAGCACGGATGTCGTCAGCCGCAGGGAGTGGCACGATTTCATGCTGCAGACCATACGGGAATGGTTCCCTTCGGAATCTGAAGCTGACGCGGCAAATCGTCCGGCCTAAATGAAAAGGCCCCGCTCTCACGGGGCCCTGTACAATCAGGCTCTCAGTCTATCAGCAGCGCCGTCTTCAATCCCTCGGTGTCGATCTTCCCGGCATTCACGCTGGGCATCGCGGTGGGGTGCGAGCGACCGCCCGTCCACAGCTCCCGCGGCAGGGGGATGAACAGGTCTTCCTTGGTGGACTTCTTTCCCCAGGCGATCCTGCGCGTGCCGTTGGACCCCTCCTCAACTCCCACGTCCAGCAGGAGGTCGGGCTTCTTCGTGCCCGGTACCTGCCGCGGGAAAAGATAGCCCGCGTTGCGGGAGTCCCAGAGGAGGTTCACGACCATGGTGCCCTGGACCGCCAGCAGGCTCTCCAGGACTCCCGTGTCGGCGTGCTCGGGATTCACCCAGATCTCGACGGCGGCCCCGGTAGAGGCGGCTTCCTTCAGCGCCGCATTCACGTCGGCGAACAGCCGCGAGGCGACGCGGCGCGCCGTCTCATCGTCGTGGCCGGCAATCCAGAGATCTGCCTTGCCTGCGCGCGCCCTTCGGTAGGCTTCCGTGAAGGCAACGTTATTCGTCGATGAGATGTCGCCGATCAGCAGGACGAGCGTCGTGCCTTCCTCGGCGCACCCGCCGCCCTTTGCGGCAAGCTTCGCCCAGCGCGGGTCCACCTTTTCCAGCCCGGCGGCCTGCACGGGGATCCCTTTCTTCTGTGCAACATCGAGGAACGCGTCGATGGCCTCGCCGGACAGGTACGGCGATATTCGCATGAGGGGGCTTTTCGCCTTTGCCAGCAGTTTCTGCGCGGCGTTCCGTGCCGCTGCCATGTCGATGGCGGCCGGCAGCGGGTCGTTCAGGAAATCGTGGCCGAACTTCCCCTTCTTGCAGAGCTTGCCCTGGTTGGGCGCCTCGTAGCGCTCGGTTATGCGGGTGAACAGGCTCCCGTGCCAGCGGTACTCCACACCGCAGCCCACGGAGCACTGCGAGCAGGTCCCTTCCACGGTTTTCTCCAGCAGCGGCACGCTCTTCCGCGCCGGCAGCTTCTCGGTGAGAGCACCGACGGGGCAGGCGGAGACGCACTGCCCGCAGGAGATGCAGCTCTTGTCCTCCCCGAAGGGGATGCCGAAGGCGGGGGCCACCACGGAGGCGAAGCCCCTGTAGATGTAGCCGAAGACGCCGATGCCCTGCACTTCCAGGCACATCCTGATGCAGCGTCCGCAGAGGATGCACTTGGAGGGATCGCGGCTGATGAACGGATGAGACTCGTCGATGGGGTGGTAGGCCACCTCGCCCAGGAAGCGCTTTGCCACGGCGCCATACTCGGTTGCGTGCTGCTTCAGGGCGCACTCGCGCACATCCTGGCAGCCGCACTCCAGGCAGCGGGCCGCCTCGGACAGGGCCTGCGCCTGCGTGAGGGTGGACTCGATCTCGGCAAAGCTCTTCTTCCGCGGCGCGGCTGCCATGACGGCCGGCCGTGCCCGCGGCGCGCGCGGGGTTTCCTTGAAATCCGCGGAAACGGGCTCCTTGAAGTCCGACTTCTTAGAAAGGAACTCCTTGGGCCGCGCGTACGTCCTGCCGTCCATGTATGCCAGCGCCGCGCGCGCCGCGTGCTTGCCGCCGGCGATGGCGCGAATGGCTATGTCGGTGCCAGTGAGCAGGTCACCCGCGGCGAACACGCCGGGGATCGCCGTGCTGCCCGTCTCCAGGTCGGCGGTGAGGTTTCCCTTCTCATCGACAAGGCCGGCGAGGCCCGAGAGGAGCTTCGTGTCGGCGTACTGTCCAACGGCGGAGATGATGGTGTCCACGGGCACCGCGTACTCCGAGCCGTCGACGGGCACGGGCCTCCTGCGGCCGGAGGCATCGGGCTCGCCCAGCGCCATCTTCAGGAGCGTCAGGGTCTTCAGGCTGCCGCCTTCGGCCTGGATCGAAACCGGGGCCGCGAGGTACTGGATGTCGATTCCTTCCTCGATGGCCTCCTCGATTTCCGCGTCGGCGGCAGGCATCTCTTCCCGGGTGCGCCGGTAGTACATGGCCACCTTGGATGCCCCGCAGCGCATCGAGCAGCGGGCGGCATCGAGGGCGGTATTGCCGCCGCCGATGATGGCCACGGTCTTGCCCACCTTCACCTTCTTGCCGGCATTCACGTCGCGCAGGAAGTCGATGCCGGAGAGCACGGCGGGATGGTCCTCGCCGGGGATGCGCAGGCCGCGGCCCTTCCAGGCGCCGTACGCCAGCACCACCGCGTCGTTTTCAGCGCGCAGCTTGTCGAGGGTCACCTCCTTGCCCAGCCGCACACCCGTCTTCAAGGTGGCGCCCATGCTCAGCATTTGGGTAACGGCGCCGTCCAGCACCGCCGGCGGAAGCCGGTAGTCGGGGATGCCGTAGCGCAGCATGCCGCCAGCCTTCTCCATCGCCTCGTAGAGGGTGACCTGCACGCCCTTCTCCGAGAGGAACCAGGCGGCGGAAAGCCCCGCGGGGCCGGCGCCGATGACGGCGGCTTTCTTTCCCGACGGCGCGGGTTTTGTCCGCGGCGTCATGCCGCCGGAGGCTGCTTCCATGTCCGCGACGAAGCGCTTGATGCCGTTGATGTTCAGCGGCTCTTCCACCAGGTTCCTGCGGCACTTCTGCTCGCACGGCCGGGGGCAGATGCGCCCGATGACGGCCGGCATGGGGTTGTCGCGCCTGATCAGCTCGACCGCCTCGGCGAACTTGCCGTTGGCAACGAGGCCGAGGTAGCCCTGGATGTCGATATTCGACGGGCAGGTCTGCGTGCAGGGGGCCTTGCAGTCCCCGTAGTGGTTGGAAAGGATCAGGTCCAGCGCCATGCGCCGCGCGGCGGCGATGTCGGGCGCCGTGGTGGTGATGACCATGCCCGGCACGACCTTCGTGCCGCAGCTGGGAACGAACCCCTTTGCCCTTTCCACCTTCACCAGGCACACCCAGCAGGATGCATAGGGCTCCAGGCGGCGGTCGTTGCACAGGGTGGGGATCCGTATCCCCTGGCTTTCGGCAATCTCGAGGATTGTCTTGTCCGGCTCGACGAGCAGCTTCTTCCCGTCGAGGGTGATCTCAATTTTTTCCGCTGCCATGATCAGTCCTTCCCCTGGGCGGCTGCCCCTGTCACGATCTCTATGGCGTTGAACCGGCACGCCTCGGCGCACAGCCCGCAGCGTACGCAGGTCTGCTGGTCGATCGTGTGCACCTTCTTGCGCTCCCCCGTTGCCGCCTTCGTGGGGCAGACGCGGGAGCAGAGCGTGCAGCCGGTGCAATTGTCAGCCACCACCCGGAAGCGGATGAGCGGCTTGCACTTCTTCGCCCGGCAGGTCTTGTTGCGGATGTGCTCGTCGTACTCCACGCGGAAATACTTCAGCGTGGTCAGCACGGGGTTGGGCGCCGTCTGCCCAAGACCGCAGAGGGAGGAGATCTTCACCTTGGTGGCAAGGTCCTCCAGCTCCGCGATGTCCTCTTCCTCACCCTTGCCCTCGGTGATCCGGGTGAGGATCTCCAGCATGCGTTTCGTGCCGATTCGGCAGAATGTGCACTTGCCGCAGGATTCGCTCTGCACGAAGCTGAGGAAGTAGCGGGCAACGTCCACCATGCAGGTGGACTCGTCCATGACCACCATGCCGCCGGAGCCCATGATGGCCCCCGTCGCCGTGAGGGAGTCATAGTCGATGAGAACGTCGGCGAGGCTCTCCGGCACGCAGCCCCCCGAGGGGCCGCCCATCTGCACCGCCTTGAACTTCCCGTCATCCTGGATGCCGCCGCCGATGTCGAAGATGACCTCGCGCAGGCTGATGCCCATGGGCACCTCGATCATTCCCCCGCGCTTGATCTTGCCGGCCAGCGCGAAGACCTTGGTGCCCTTGCTCTTCTCGGTGCCGATCTTCGCGTACTGCGCGCCGCCCATGCGGATGATGTGGGGGATGTTCGCGTAGGTCTCCACGTTGTTGATGTTCGTCGGTGAGTCCCACAGGCCACGCACCGCGGGGAAGGGGGGCCGAAGACGCGGCATGCCGCGCTTGCCCTCGATGGACCCCATCAGGGCCGTTTCCTCGCCGCAGACGAACGCGCCGGCGCCCTCCTTGATGTGCAGGTCGAAGGAAAAGTCGGTGCCGAGGATTTTCTCTCCCAGGAGGTTTCGCTCCTTCATCTGGCGCAGGGCGATCTCCAGCCGCTTGATGGCGAGGGGGTACTCGGCGCGCACGTACATGTAGCCTTCGTTGGCCCCGATGGCGTAGGCGCAGATGAGCATTCCCTCGAGCACCGCGTGAGGATCGCCTTCAAGGACCGAGCGGTCCATGAACGCCCCGGGGTCCCCCTCATCCGCGTTGCAGATGATGAACTTTTTCCCCGTCGTGGACTTTGCCCCGCGGGCGAACACCCATTTCTGCCCCGTGGAAAAACCCGCGCCGCCGCGGCCGCGCAGGCCGGAGAGCTTCACGTCCTCGATGACCGCCTCCGGCGCCATGGCGAGGACCTTCTTCAGCGCCACGTAGCCGTCATGGGCGATGTACTGCTCGATGGATTCAGGGTCGATGACCCCGCAGTTGGAGAGCACGATCCGCTTCTGCTTTGCCAGGTAGGGATAGTCCGCGGGGATGAGAAGCTCGGCCACCGGCGCACCGCCGCCCAGGTGGCTCTCCGCGATGGCGTGCGCCTTCGCCTCGTCAACGTTCCCGTAGAGGAACGTGCGCCCATCCGCCTGCCGGACTTCCACCAGCGGCTCGGCATGGCAGGCGCCGATGCATCCCGTGGAGACAACGGCGTACGGCAGCCCCTTGGCGGCAACGTCCTTCTGCAGGGCATCGAGGACAACGCGGGACCCCGCGGCAATGCCGCAGGAGCTCATGCCGACGGCTACCTCGGCGTGCGCGACGGATCCACCATTGGCGCTCATTTCTTGCCTCCCACGGCGGCGATGATTTTGCCCAGCTTGTCGCCGGTGAGCCTGCCGTAGACCTCGCCGTCGATCATGACCACCGGTGCAAGGGAGCAGCAGCCCAGGCAGGCCACCTTCTCCACGGTGAACTCCCCGTCAGGAGTCGTGTTGCCCGGCGCCACCCCCAGCTTCTGCTCCACCACCGTGTCCAGGGAATCGGCCCCCTGCACGTGGCAGGCGGTTCCATGGCAGACCTTCATCACGTGCTTGCCCATGGGGGTGAAGCGGAATTGCGCGTAGAAGGTGGCCACGCCGTAGATCTCGGCCGTGGCCTTGCCCGTGACGGCGGCGATGTCGCGCATTGCCTCTTGCGGAAGGTATCCGAAGATGTTCTGGGTTCTCTGTAGAAGCGGGATGACGTTCCCCTTCACTCCCTTCCACTCGCTGAGAAGGGCTTGAAACGCCTGTTCCATGTTGTCTCCTTCGCGGTGCGGTACTCCGCGCATTTCGTCGGCTTTCTGGCGCGGTATCCGAGACGATTTTTATCTTTCTGGATAGACGGGAATGACTGGCATACTATCACAGGAGGGCGGGGCGTGCAACTAGCCTACCGCACTAGGACGTCGGCGCGCTGAGCCTTCCCTTCCACGGCCCTCGCCTTGCGACGCGGAGCTTTCCCTCCGCGCACAGCATACCGATTGCCGACTCCACATCTGCCTTGTCCCATCCCGGGAGGGACGCGTACCGGGGGACGCAATTGTGGAACGATCGTGCGGCCCGCGGCCCCGGGGCTGCGCTGAGGATTTCCGCTGCCTGGGGGACCGGGAACCTCCGCGGGTGCCGCGCGGCAAAGGCAAGGATCTCCTTTTCACCCTCGGGGGCCCTGGCAATGCTGCCGTCGCAGATGTCACACCCGCTGCAGGCGACAGGCTCCTGCCCGATCAGGGAGAGAAGGGCCGTCCTCCGGCACCCCTGGTCAGCCTGCGCGTAACGCAGCATCCCGCGCAGCCGCAGTCGTGCGGTCGGGTCCGCGCACCGCTCGACGAATGACATCTCGAGGCGGGAATACAGGAGGATTGCGCGGGAAGGCCTGCCGTCCCTGCCAGCCCTGCCGGACTCCTGCAGGTATGCTTCCACCGAGGAGGGGATGGCGGCGTGCACCACGGTGCGGATGTCCGGCTTGTCCACTCCCATGCCGTACGCGCAGGTGGCGAACAGCACCCCGTCGCACGACGGGAGAAACCACTGCTCCACCTCGGCTCGCTCCTCGCGCAGGAGGCCTGCGTGATAGAACCTGACGGGCGCATCCCCGGTGGCTCCCCGCAGCGTCCTCGCGGCCACCTCCGTGTCCCCCCGCGTGCGGCAGAAGACTAACAGCGGCCTCTCCGCGGTACGGGCGATCTGCGCAATGGCGTGGCCCCGGGAGAGCACGGGGAGGACCGAGTAGTGGATACCGGGCCTGTCGGGACTCGCGGCTACCAGCCGCGCCTCCCCACCCGCGAACACTATCGCCCTGATTTTCTCAATGACTGTCTGCGAGGCCGTGGCGGTGAACGCACTGATCATGCCCACGCCCAGCCTGCGGGCGAGAGACCCGACCTCCCGGTAGGCGGGTCGGAAGCTCTCCCCCCATTCCGAAACGCAGTGCGCCTCGTCCACCACCAGGTGGGCAACCCCACACGCGCGCAGTGCGGCGAGGTTTGTCTCAGCCAGGCACGCCTCGGGGGTCGCCAGCACGAGGCGGATCTCCCCGGCGCGTATCCCGCTGAAAAGCATCGCCTTTTCCTGGGGCGCAAGACCGCCGCGAAGGGCCCCGACGCTGATCCCCGCTATGTTCATCTTCCT
>JBEKVA010000164.1:0-8946 GCA_049514475.1 Spirochaetia bacterium | reverse complement strand
GCCCTGCCCCGGTCGAACGTAAAGATCTGCGGCTCCAGCGCCGGCATCACCATCGGCGCCGACGGCTCGACGCACCAGTCGGTGCTCGACGTGGCCCTGATGAGAACCCTTCCCAACATGACGGTCCTGGTCCCAGCCGACGGCAACCAGGCGGAGGCCGTCGTGCTTGCGGCCCACGACCACCAAGGTCCCGTCTACATACGGCTGTCCCGCTACGAGACGGAAACACTCGTCCCGGCTGACATTCCATTCCGCATTGGCGAAGCGCAGGTCCTTGCGCGGGGAGAAGGCGTGGTGTTCGCCGCCTGCGGGCCGATCCTGGCCAACGTGATCCAGGCGGCGAGGCTGCTGGAGACTAAGGGATTCAAGGCGGGCATCGTCAACTTTCCCAGCCTGAAACCGTTCGACCGGAAGGCCGTGGAAGAAATGGCAGCCCGATATCGACACGTGATCAGTGTCGAGGAGCACACAATTGTCGGAGGGCTGGGCAGCGCGATTGCCGAATGCCTGGCGGAGTATGCCGGGCCCTGGCCGCACGCGGTGCTGCACAGGCTCGGCCTGCAGGATTGCTTTGGCGAATCAGGCTCCGCGGAGGAGCTGCTTCGCAAGCACGGGCTGGATCCCGAATCCATTGCCAAGAGGGCCGCTTCCCTCAGCTGAAGGGCTTCGCCTGCGGGCGCTGACTCCTCCACAGGTCGATCGCCGCCATTTCGCACCATCCGAGCGCTGCCGCGAGAAACACACGGAACGCGAAGCCTTTCAACAGGAAGGCCGGCAGGACGAGGATTGCAGTCAGCAAGGAGAAAATGGCGCGCGCGGCGGCCAGGTCCCACCCGAGGCTGCGCATGAGTCCTGCTCGAGGATCGTCAGGGAGACCACGGTATCGGCAAAAAGGATCGGACCGATGATTCCGCAGGCAGCGGCCGCCCTCATACGCCCTCTGATTGCGCGTCCTCCTCTTTTTCAAAGACGAGATAGCGATACTCGGTGAGCCCCTCGCGATGGCAGAGGGAGAGCGCGAGACTGCCGATGGTGCTTTGCCAGTAGAAGGAAGGAACCGGAAGCGCGCGCATCAGCCGCACGGTCCAGCGGCCCAGCAGGGGATGCGAGGGCGCCGGCAGGAGATGGGGACTCAGGTCGCGGTTTTCGGAGAGACGAAAGCCGTGCCGGGCTGCGGCGCGAGAGGCGCTGACGGAGGAACCCAGCGAGGAAAGGATCCAGCCCTCTTCGAACACGCGTACGAGTGAGCGCTCCCTGGGTGCGTAGTGTTCCCGGGACAGGAAGTCGTCCACAATGATGAGGCGCCCGCCAGGGGCAATGGACCTGGCCGCGGCGGCGAAAAAAGAGTCCGGAGACTGGAAATGAACGTATGACTCTATGGCGAATGCGAGGCTGAACGGCCCCATCCCCGGAAGGGAGGCAAAATCTCCATCGACGAATGTGCAGAAGTCGGAGAGGTTGCGACGACCCGCCTGGACCCTGGCGATGTGGGCCTGCAGGGGACTGAGGGTGACCCCGACACCGTGGAAGGATGGCCCCAGCGCTGCGGCGAGAGAGAACAGGCTGCCCCCGACTCCGCAGCCGATGTCGAGGATCCGCGGGGCCTCCGCTGGCGTGGAGGATCTCCTGGCTTCGGCGGCGATCAGCCCGTTCACGTAGTCCACGGCCTGCGCAAGGGTGTCCACTCCCTCCGCCCAGACGGCGCGGCGGATGGCGTGGGTGCGCCTGCGGATTCCCTGCGCGAGGAAAAGCCGCGTGTTTTTCTCATAGTACGAACGCACGCGGGAAGCGGAATCCGGGGCCCGCTCTGCCTGGTGCCCGCCCATGCATCGATTGTGCCGGGGGTTGTAGAACAGTGCAAGACGTAGTACGGATGCATGAGATGCCGAGCCAGCGAACCCTGCCAAGGCGGGTCCGGCCGCCGCGCCTCGCTTTCATCCTCGTCACGATCTTCGTGGACATGACGGGATTCTCGATGGTCGTTCCGCTTCTGCCGCTGTACGTCCAGCGGCACGCCGGTGGTGCCATCCTCGCGGGGGCGCTGGGCTCCCTGTACGCGGTGATGCAGGTCATCGGCGCTCCGCTGATCGGCTCTCTCGCGGATCGGCACGGGAGACGCCGCATCCTGGTGCTCTGCCTTCTTGGCAGCTTCGCCGCCTACCTCCTGCTGGGATTCGCCAATTCCCTTGCCGCAATTGCCATCGCGGTTGCCCTCAGCGGCCTGATGGGAGGCAGCTTCGCCACCGCCCAGGCGTATATCGCCGATGGCGCCGGGTCAGCCGAGCGTACGCGCTGGCTCGGGCTTGCAGGCGCGGCCGTCGGGCTGGGAATTGCCGCCGGCCCCCTCATCGGGGGATTTCTCGGGGCCCGTGGGCTGAGTGTCCCCGCATTCGCAGCCAGCGGGCTCGCACTGTCGAACGCACTGTTCGGCCTGCTTTTCGTTCGGGACTTCTCGACACCCGTGCGCGGCGTGCCGGGCCATGCAGCTCCGGGCCGCACAGCGCCGGGCCGAGTCGCCTTGAAATTCAATCCCTTTGCCGGGGTATTCGACGTGCTGCGCCTGCCGGGCCCGCGGGCGCTGCTTCTCACCCTTGCGGCGCTGAATCTTTCCTTCATAGGCCTGCCGACGACATTCGCGCTGTTCAGCAGGGCGAGATTCGGCTGGACGCCCGCGGCAAACGGTCCGTTCTTTGCCTTCGTCGGCGCGTGTGCCGTGCTCGCCCAAGGCTTCCTCCTCGGGCGTATTGCGCCGCGCGTTGGAGAAATGAGGCTTGCCCTTATCGGTACGATTGCGGCGGCAGCGATGTTCCCCCTGGTCGCGATCACCCCCGTGGGATGGCTGCTGTACCCGATTGTCGGTGTCATCGCAGTAGCAACGGGCCTCGCCATCCCGTCATTGATGAGCCTGTTGACCCACCGTGCCCCGCCCGGGGGGATCGGACGGGCTATGGGCGCGGTGCAATCAGTACTGAGCGCGTGCATGATTATGGGACCGGCACTCGCAGGCACGGCCCACCAGGCATTCGGCCCGCCGGCGCCTTATTGGATGGGGGCCCTGTTCGCAACAGCCGCGTTTCTTTTCATCGTTACGGGCCGCACGTAGACCCCCACCTGGCAGGAGCCAAGCGGAAAGCTTGCAAGCGCAGGCGCCCAGTGCAGCCGCCTTATGCACCTGTCTACTGGTGCGGCTGACCCTTGTAGTGTTCCTCAAGGAACGCCTTCACCTCGGGGCTGACATCCTGCGCGACCCCTGACTGACCGAAGCTGTCCATGCTGACAAGCTGGACATCCCCATGCGTGTCATCCTTCCCCGGGGCGTCGTTGGCAACGATGTCCAGCACGGCCCCGTGCTCCACCAGGAGCTGCGCCAGGTCGACCTTGTCTGCTTTCAGGGCGATATTCACGAGCGAGTTTCCGTCATAGGCGCCATAGTGCACGCCGCCGCTGGCCGGCAGCCCGAGTCCCAGAACCCAGAGAAGCTCGGTCCTGTTTCCCTGCGTGATTGCCGCGGCGGCCACGTCCGCGGTCGGGGCGGCCTTCTTCGGGACCATGTCGTGCACCAGGCCCCAGTAGCCCAGCTGTGCGGCAACGGCGGCGACCGACAGCTGCAGGCCGGGCCTCACTACCCGGGCATTTACGTCGGCACCTGAGGCAACCAGAAGCTGGGCAATCGGGACCTGTCCGGCATCTATCGCGGTGGTGAGCGCCGAAGAGTAGGTAAGCAGCGCCGAGCCTTCACTGCTGACCCATGCCGCGGTCCTCGCATTCGGATTTGCGCCGGCCTTCAGCAGCCTCCTGACCTCCGGCTCATCACCCGCGGAGATTGCCTTCAGCAGGGCAGCGTCCGAGCCCTTGGTCACCAGGGAAAGAGATGCGCCGAATATCCATCCATCCTTGTCGGGGAGAGCAACGCCGTCGGGGGCATCCAGCACGTCAGCATGATACCAGTAGTCCTTCAGCTTTCCGAAAGAGGCCTTGCGTTCGCTGCGGCGGTCCAGGTACACAACGACATCCTTGTCCAGGGACCCGATCTCCTTCGCGCTCGCGGCAGGGCCGTCTGCCAGCCGGACATGATTGTCGATGACGATTGCCCATGTCGGGGTGAACGGATACGTTGCCGCCGCCGCTGCCCAGTGCAGCGAAAACGGGCCGGCCAGCAGGAAGAGAACGGTGATGCCAGAGAGAGAACTTCGATGCATCGATAAAAGATAGCTCATCCGCGGATTTGCAGGCAAGGAAATGCCGGCAAGGAATCAGAGGAAGTGCTCTACCAACTCCGGCACGCTGAGGCGCTCCAGGCGTTCGCGGTCCTTGAACACGGCAACCGTGGCATCAGCGCGCTCCGCGGGAAGCGTCCCCGAGATGTTTTCGCGAAGCTTCGCAAAAAGGAGCGGCAGGGCTTCGGCCCTGCGCCTGCGGTGCCCGATCGGGTATTCCACCTCTATCTCCGCCGTGGAGCTTCCGTCATCGAAAAATACCTGCAGGGAGTTGGCGATGGAACGCTTTTCCGGATCCAGGTAGTCGGCCGTGTAGCGGGCGTTTTCCTCGAGCTGCATGCAGTCCCTGAGCCTGTCGATGCGGGGGTCGGCGGCGGCACCATCCTCGTAATGCCCGGCCCGCAGCTCGCCGTGGATCAAGGCCACTGCCACGGCATACTGCAGGCAGTGATCGCGGTCAGCGGGATTGTGCAGCGGGCCGCGCTTGTCGATGATCCGCAGCGCCGACTCCTGCGTCCTGACCCGGATGCGGCTGATGTGTCCGAGCCTGTGCTTCACCGCATCGCGCAGCGAGAGGGCCGCTTCGACCGCCGTCTGCGCGTGAAACTCGACGGGGAAGCTGACCTTGTAAAGTATGTTCTCCGCCACGTAGGACCCGAAGGGCCTCCCGACGCGCAGGGGGCGGCCGTCGAAGAGCGCATCCTGGAACCCCCAGAGGGGCGCGCTGAGGGCCGTGGGATAGCCGGGCTCGCCGCATGCGGCCATCAGGGCAAGGCGCACACCCCGCGAGGTTGCATCACCGGCAGCCCACGACTTGCGCACGCCTGCGTTGGGCTCATGCCGATACGTCCGAAGCGGCCCGGCATCGATCCACGCATTGGAGAGCGCGGCCTCGATCTGCTCCCGTGTGCCTCCCAGGAGCCAGGTTGCCGCGGCTGCCGTGGCCGCCTTGACCAGGATGACGTGATCCAGTCCCGCGCGGTTGAATGCGTTCTCCAGGGCGAGCACCCCCTGGATCTCGTACGCCTTGATCTGCGCCTCCAGCAGGCGGCGCACGCTCACCGGTCGGCTGTTGGAATGCCTGCGGCTCATCCAGTCGGAGACGGCGATCAATCCCCCGAGATTGTCCGAAGGGTGGCCCCACTCGGCGGCGAGCCACGTGTCGTTGTAGTCCAGCCAGCGGATCATCGCTCCGATATTGAACGCGCCCTGGACAGGGTCCAGCTCGTAGCTGGTCCCTGGCACCCGGCACCCGCCGCGCAATTCGGCTCCTTCCACGACGGGCCCGAGCCTGCGGCGGCATGCGGGAAACTGCAGCGCGAGCATGGCGCAGCCGAGGCTGTCCCCGAGACTCCAGGATGCCGCGTCGAAGGCAGCTTCACTGCCAATGGGGTCATCGCTCACATAGCGGGCGATGTCTGACAGCAGCCGATCAGGCTCCGCTGTGCTCATGCCTCTTCGTCGCGCACAAGCGGCACGTATTCCCGCGGCTCGGGCCCCGTGTAGCGGCTGATGGGACGAATGAGCTTGTTGTTGGACCTCTGCTCGAGGATGTGGGCCATCCAGCCGCTGATGCGCGCAAGGACGAACAGGGGAGTGTAGAGCTCCGTGGGGACGCCGCAGAAGCGGTAGGCAAGAGCGCTGTAGAAGTCGAGGTTGGGGAAGAGCCTCTTGCTGTCCCACATCACCTTCTCGATGCGCTCTGCCACCTGCATCAGGCGCTTCTGTTCCGGGTCGCGTGCAAGTTTCGCTGCCCATTCCTTTATCACGATGGAGCGAGGGTCGGAGACGGTGTAGATGCGGTGCCCGAACCCCATGATCTTTTCCTTGCGCTCCAGTCTCTCGAGGATGCCTTTCTCCGCCTCTGCCGGGGTGCCGTATGCCTCGATGAGCTTCATCGCTTCCTCGTTGGCACCGCCGTGCAGCGGCCCCGCCAGCGCACCGATGGCGCCTGCCACGGCGGAATGAACGTCGGACATCGTGCTGATGATGACCCGTGCCGCGAAGGTGGAAGCGTTGAACTCGTGCTCCGCGTAGAGAATGAGGGACACATCCATGCATCGGCGCGGGCTCTCAGGGGCAGGTTTTCCCAGCAGGCCATGGAGGAGGTAGCCGGCAAGGGTCTTTTCTTCCAGCGGCAGGCTTTTTCCTTCCCGCTGGAGCACCACCGTGGGCAGCACCGCAACGAGCCTGTCGGCAACCTGCATCGGGTCGGCATCCCTGGGCTCCGGCTCGATATTGCCCAGCAGGGACACTGCGCTCCTGAGGATCCCCATCATGCTGTCCCCCCGCGGAATCCGGGCGAGCATGTCCGTCAATTCAGGCGGCAGACTCCGCAGGGCGCGCAGCTTCCGCCTGTAGGCTTCCAGCTCGTCGGCCTTCGGCAGCTCTCCCCGCAGGAGCAGCCAGGCCACCTCCTCGAAGCTGCTGCGTGCCGCAAGGTCCTCTATGGAGTAGCCGCGGTAGCTCAGGCCCCGGCCCTCTATCCCCACGGTGCAGATGGCGGAGTCGGCGGCAACGATGCCCGCCAGGCCGCCGACCTTCTTCACCCCCGCGAACTTCCGATCGTACTCGGCGGTTGCTCCGCCGTTTCCCGCGGCCGTGTCGGCCGTTGTGCCGTCGTCAGCCACGTCTCTGCCTTCTTTCCAGCTCCTCGTATCCGAGCAGATCGTAAAGCTCTTCCCGGCTCAGCATATCCGTCACCACCTCCGACTGCGTTCCCTGGGTCCGTATTGCCTCCAGGACCTTGAGCGCTGCCTTGTTCATGGCGCGGCTGGCAGAAAGGGGGTACAGGGCCATGTCGACACCGGCGGCGGCCAGCTCGGCCGTCGTGAAGGGAGGCGTGAGCCCGAACTCCGTGAGATTGGCCAGCACGGGCCGCCCGGCGGCCCCCCTGAACTGCGAGTACTGCTGCACCGAGCCGAGGGCCTCGGGAAAGATCGTATCGGCGCCGGCCTGCGCATACGCCGCCGCCCTCTCCAGCGCGCGCTCCATCCCTTCCACGGCCACCGCGTCCGTGCGCGCCATGATCACGAAACCCGGATCCACGCGCGCATCCACGGCCGCGGAGATCCTGTCCACCATTTCCTGCATGCTCACCAGCGCCTTGCCGGGGCGATGCCCGCAGCGCTTGTCACTCACCTGGTCTTCAATGTGAATGGCGGCCACCCCCGCCCTGGTCATCTCCCTGACCGTGCGGCCAATCATGAGCTCGGCGCCGAAACCGGTATCCACATCTGCCAGCAAAGGCAGCGCCACGGCGCCCGTGATGCGCCGGGCGTCCTCCAGCACGTTGTCCAGCGTTGTCACTCCCAGGTCGGGCAGTCCGAAGGAAAGGTTGGCTACGCCAGCGCCCGAGAGGTAGATCGCCCTGAAGCCCATCCGCTCTGCCATCAGCGCCACGAGGGCGTTCGGCGTGCCGGCGATCTGCAGCGGCTTCTCCTGCGCCAGGGCGTCCCTGAAACGCTCACCTGCGCTGCCAGCCCTGACGGTGCCTGAAGTGCCTGAGGTGCCGCTCTTCTTCATACTCCCGGAAAAATAGTGATTCGTTTTGATATTTCCAAGACAAAAGCGTGTTCGACGATCCAAGTCAGCCAAGGAGCGGCAGCAGCGCGGAGACTGCCGCCGCAACCCCGTCTTCCGCGCGTATCAGCTCACCGACGCGTCTGGCCCCGTCGCGCAGCCGGCCGTCTTCCCTGGCCTGCAGGAACGCTGTTGCCAGGGCGGCCGCGGTGAGACGGCGCCGGATCAGAGGCCGGGGGCCAGCGCCCAGGATCGCAACCCGCTTTCCCCAGAAATACTGATCCGCCGCGCCGGAGATGATGATCGAAGGGACGCCGGCGCGCAGTCCTTCCGCCGTGGTGCCCGCGCCCCCGTGATGAACCACGGCGGAAACGCGGGGGAAGAGCCAGCCATGGGGGATGTCATCGGCAAGGTACAGGCGGGAAGAGGCGCTGCCCGCCTGAATAGGCCTCAGCCCTCCCGAAAAGACGACCGCGCGCGCATCGGCCTTCTCCAGCGCCTCGAGGATCATGGCAAGCGCATCCTCAGCCATCCCCATGCTCCCGAATCCGATCGAGAGGGGTCTTCCCTCGGGACTTCCACAGATGAGGAACCGCTCCAGATCGGGGCCGGGCTCCCAGCTCACCCCGGGCTCCAGGAACCAGTAGCCGGTCACCTGGTGGGAGGCAGGCCAGTCCGCGGGCGGCGGCAGGACGGAAGGGCTGAAGCCGTACATGCAGGCGAACCCGCTGGAATAGAGTGATGCCCACGGGCCCGCCGCCGGCATCGCCGGAAGCCCGAGAGTCCCTCGGCGCCACTTGTTGATGAGCCGGCGCCAGGGCAGCCACATTGCCTGCTCTACCGCCCGATAGGTCGCCGCATTATACAGTCTGCCAATGGACCCTTGCACCGGCAGCAGGGGAGAGGGGAAGGAGCGGGTGCGGCCCCAGGGTTGGAGCATGCAGAAGATGCACGGCACGCGGAGGGCCTCTGCAATGGACACTCCCCAGGTGGAGGGCAGTCCAACGACGATCGCCCTGGCAGAGGCGCAGGCACTGACGGCCGAATCGAGCATCCGCGCATACTCAGCCTGCGCCGCGTGGAGGAACCTGATCGTGGCCGCGATTCCCCGCATTGCGCCGCCTTGCATTGAAAGCGCCATGGCGCCCGAGCTTTCACTCATCAGGTCACTCGGGTTGCCCTCCAGGGGCGCAAATCCCACCCCGCG
>JBEKVA010000163.1:0-9011 GCA_049514475.1 Spirochaetia bacterium | reverse complement strand
GCCTCTTCCTGTTCCCGCTCCTTCTCCATCGGGCGCGCGCCGCTGCGGCGGAAGAGGACCTTCACGCGCGCGGAAAGCTCGCGCAGGGAAAAGGGCTTGCACAGGTAGTCATCGGCGCCCAGCTCCAGGCCGAGGACCCTGTCGAACTCTTCATCGCGGGAGGTGAGAAACATCACGGGCAGCTGCTGGGAGACCGAGCGGATGCGGCGGCACAGCTCCAGCCCGTCCATGCGTGGCATGATGATGTCCAGCACGGCCAGGTCAGGCAGGGACACGGCAAAGGACTCCCACGCCTCGGCGCCGTCGGCAAAGACCGCCGTTCGGTACCCTTCCCCGCGCAGTGCGCGGGACAGCGTGGTCCGCAGGTGGGCCTCGTCATCCACGATGGCCACGAGGGGAGGCAGGGGATCGCTCACACCTGAAGTCTACCACGCCCCGCCGCCGCTGAGAACAGAGGCCGGGCCCGGCTCCGCTCCCTCCGGGCCGCAACAATGTCGCAACAATCTGTCGAAATGAAAAAACCTCTCCGCGAGGGTTTCGCAAGCAGCCCAGGGTACGATTTCTTCCAGGAAGGGATGCAATGCGTAACTCCGGCAGGGTTGAAATGAGCATTGAACACAGCACGCGGAACGGCCGGCGCCGGCCGATCCTGCGCTTCGTGATCATCGCGCTGCTCCTCGCCGCGCTGATCGAGCCGCTGATCATGTACCGTTCTCTCATGAGAGAGCGCGCGGAACGAAGAGCGCTCACCGAGGCAACGCTGCCGGGCCCGTCCGCGACGGACGGCGAGGCCCGCTGAGAAGCGCACTCCCGGACCGATCCCGCACACATTCGACGCTACGACAGGAGGTTCTCAAATGGAATCAGGGGGAAAGTTTGCCCGCACCGCGCGACGGCACGCGGTGATCATCAGGATCGTGGTCATCGGCATCATGGTTCTGGTGCTCCTTATCCCGCTCATGATGGTGAAGGCGCTCGTCGGGGAGCGGGAGCAGAGAAGAGACGCGGCCCAGGCGGAGATCATCGGTGCCTGGGGAGGCGCGCAGACGGTCGCGGGACCGATTCTCACCATTCCTTTCGTGACGCGGGTGCAGGATGAAAAAGGCAAGATGGTGGAGAGCGTGCAGTACGCGCACTTCCTGCCTGACTCGCTGCGCGTCGACGGCGAGGTTGCTCCTGAGACGCGAAAGCGCGGCATCTACGAGGCGACCCTCTACACGGCGTCCCTGCAGGTGTCGGGTGTTTTCGGGAAGCCCGACTTCTCCGGGTGGCAGGTCAGCCCGAGGGACATCCTCTGGGACAACGCGGTGCTCTCCGTGGAGCTGCCCGACATGCGCGCCATCCTCGATCGGATCACGCTGAGCTGGGGCAACGGGAGCAGCAGCTTCCGCCCGGGCAAGGGCACCGCCGGCATCTTCGGCGGGGAGATCGAGGCGCCAGTTCCCGCCGCGCGCATCTCATCCTCCATTCCTTTTTCCTTCCCGCTGCGGCTGCACGGCGGGGGCTCGATAGCGTTCCTGCCTTTGGGAGATGAAACCACGGTAAAGATGAAATCTCCCTGGAGGAGCCCCAGCTTCAGCGGCTCCTACCTCCCGGCCTCCCGATCCATTGGCGCGGACGGCTTCCAGGCCGAGTGGAAGGTCATTTCGATGGCGCGCGCCTACCCGCAGCGCTGGCGGCAGGGGGACACCGAGCCGGGCGTCATCGTGTCATCCGGTTTCGGAGTCGATTTCATGGCGCCCGTCGACACCTACCTGAAGGTCACCCGTGCGCTGAAGTACGGCATCCTTTTCCTCCTTCTTCCCTTCGGCACGCTGTTCCTGCTCGAGGTATTCTCCTCGCGCAGGCTGCACCCGCTTCACTACCTGCTGGTGGGCCTTGCCAACTGCGTCTTCTATCTGCTGCTTCTCTCCCTCTCGGAGCACATTCCCTTCGACGCGGCGTACGCGGCAGCAAGCATTGCCTCCGCGGGTCTCGTGACTGTCTACACGCTTTCCATCATGAAAAGCTGGCGCGAGGGGATTGCGATCCTTCCCGTCCTGGCGGCAGGCTACGGCTTCCTTGCCCTCGTGCTGCGTTCAGAGGATTTCGCCCTCCTGGTGGGCGCCCTCGGACTGTTCCTGATCCTGGCCGCGGTCATGATGCTCACCCGCAAGGTCGACTGGTACGGCATGGGCTTCAGCAGGCGCAAAGGCGCGGTGACGCAGGAGGAAACGCCGACCGGAGATTGACAAATCGCCAGCATGGTATAAAAAGTAACCTGATGCCCGTACAACGACCGTTCCTTCTCTACCTGCGCTCCCGGCTGAATCTCGCTCTCTCGGTCGGGGGCGCACTGCTGATCGCGCTCTCCCTTGTGTTCCTGCGGCCATTCATCGTGGTTCCCATTCTGGTAATCCTCCTCGCCTGGGCGGGGCTCACCGTTGCGCTCTTCTTCTCCCGCAGGGGCGCGCAGCAGGTCGTTGCAGAAAGCGACGAAGACCAGAAAAAGGCCATCCAGGCCAAGATACGCCGCTACGCAGAGATCAGGGAACGCATATCCGTGCTGCGCCTGGGAGACGATCGGATGGCGAAAGCCATCGAGTATTTCCTTCTGCAGTCGGGCGCGTACCTTGAAAAGTGCCGGGAGCTCACGCTGATCTCTCCGTTTGCCAACGAGCGCATCGAGCGGGTACTTGAGATCTGCCAGGTGTACCTGGGCGAGCGCGATGAAAGTGCCACCGAGAAGCGCTACAGCGCGCCGCAGGGGGACGCACAAGCCGACCCCGCCGAGACCCTTGCCAAGGACATCATCGACTGCGGCAATGAAATCAAATCGCGCATCACCGAGGACCTGCTGGGCATCAGCGGGGAAGAACGTCTTTCCATCATGAAAGAGCTGGAAGAAAAGAAATGAAAAGAAGAATCCTCATCGGCCTCCTCCTGCTGTGCGGCCTGGCCGCCTCCCTCGGGGCGCTCACCGCCGAGCTTTCAAGCGTGGAAATGGACATGGTGCTGCGGCCCGACGGCAAGGCCGACTTCTGGGAGAGCCTCGACTTTCAGGCATCCGGCGGTCAGATGCACGGCTTCTACCTGGAGGGCACGGCGGTGACCCCCGTGTTCAACAGCGAGCAGTGCTACGCCGACCTGGCCGGCAATGTCAGGGTCGGCCTGAATATCCGCGACCTCGGCGGCGGCAAGTACGACATCGTGCTGGCCAACGGCCGGGGGTTTACGGGCTCCGCGATGTACTTTCTCAACTATGGAGGAGACCTGGCTGCCCAGGGGCGCATTGGCTGGACGAAATCAGCCGACTTCGGGGAGCTGTTCTATTTCGACTGGGCATCCGAGCAGTGGGAGTGGGCGATGGAACATCGCACCATCAGGATCGAGCTGCCCATAGTCGTGCCCAAGGAAGAGGTCACCCGCGCCGACATGGACAAGCTCGGCTTCAAGACCGAGCCGTACGTGAACCAGGAAAATGGGATCGACTATTACGGCTCGAAAGGCTCCGACGGCAAGCTCTATCTCACCGTGCGCTTCAACCAGGAACCGGTGAGCGCGCGGCAGACGCAGCGGCTGCAGTTCTATATCCCGAAGGCCGCCATTCCCATGCAGGCGGGCGTTCTCAGCGAGAGCACGAACGCCCCCGGCGGCGCGACCTCGGGGGGCGCGTCCCCTGGCGGCGGCACCCAGGGCCAGGGCGCGACGACCGAGCCGGCCCCTCCATCCGCGCGCATGCGGGCAGGGCCCGTTGCCATGGCGGTGAGCTTCGCGCTGCTGCTCGCGCTGGTCATCTTCCTCTACGCGCTGAAACGGCGCGGCTATGGTCGGAGCATGGAAAAAGTCGAGGGGATCAAGTGGGCGGGGGACAACTGGATACCGCCGAAGCTGTTCGCGGGCACGCATGCCGTGAAGGGAAAGATCGTGGAGGACCTGCACCCGGTGGAGGTGGCCCTCCTGCTGGAAATGCCGCTGCAGAAGGTCGTGGGGATCATGCTTGAAGGCTTGAAACGGCAGGGCGTGATCGAGGTCGTGTCGGAAGACCCGCTGCAGATCAAGATCCTCACCGCGCGCAAGGCGGAGCACGAGTACGAGGAGATGTTCCTCGCCTCCTTCGACACCAAGGGCCTGGTCCTTTCGGGCCTTCTGGCGGATTTCTTCGAAAAGGTCCTTGCGAAGCTGCAGGAAAGGATCTGGGACTGCGACATCGACGCACTGAGGGATTATTATAGAAAGAAGCTGGAGCAGAAAGAGGAGCCGACGGACCGCAGCATGCCCTACTACTGGTACTGGTCCTCGTATTACTGGATCTGGTGGAACACGGCCTCCTACTCCCACGTGCACCTGCCGCATGACTTCTCATCCGGCTACCAGGCATTCATGGCATCCGCCTCCTGCTTCAAAGGGTGCTTCGCGCCCCCGCAGTCGCGCACTGGCGGGGTCAACGCCTGCTACTCGGCGTGCCACAACGCCTGCCATTCGGCATGCCACCACGCCTGTCACTCCGCCTGTCATTCGGCGTGCCACTCCGCATGCCACTCCGCATGCGTTTCGGGAGGCGCGCATTGAGACCAGAGAAGGCCGCCGAACACCCCGGCAGCGACATCCGCTCTCTCGCGTGGATCGACGACTTCTTCCGCCAGGCGCGTGACCACATCTTTGCCCGGCAGGAGGACAAGGTGGTGATCCTGCCGCCCAACCAGGTCTACAAGGCGAATGAGACCGGTATCGCCATTGTGCGCCACTTCCTTGCCGGCGGCAGGGTGGCGGCCATTCCAGGAATAGACGATCCCGAGCGCGCGCGGCAGGTTGCCGGCTTCGTCTCCGACCTGCGCGCCCTGTACCTGGGAGAGCCCGCCGAGGGAGGCCGTGCTCCCTTTGACACGGTGCCCTTCGACTTCCAGTACACGAAGCTGCCGATCCTGGGCGAGATTGCCGTTACCTACCGCTGCAACAATGCGTGCGTGTTCTGCTACGCAGGCTGCCAGGAGCAGCCGGGCTGCGGGGCCGCAGGTTGCGGGGGCGCGGTACGCCAATCCGCGGAGTACCGCGGCGCCGGAACGCCCCGGTCCGTGACCGGCACCGACGGGGCGGAGATGAGCCTCCCGGAGATCGAGCGCATCATCCAGGTGTTCGCCGAGGACGCGCAGATCCCCTTCTTCTCATTTACCGGCGGTGAGCCGCTCCTCCGCAATGACCTGGAAGAGATGATCGGGAGCGCGCGGCGCCGCGGCCTGCAGGTGAATCTCATCACCAACGGCACGCTGGCAACGCCCCGACGGGCGCACAGCCTGTACGCGGCCGGTCTTCGCACGGCGCAGGTGAGCGTAGAGAGCCCTGGCGGGGAAATCCACGACCTCCTGACCGCGAGGCCCGGGTCTTTCCGCGCCACGCTGGAAGGCATCCGCGCGCTGGCAAAGGCGGGAATCTCCGTGCAGACGAACACCACGATCACGGCGACCAACGCGGCGGACGCGGCCCGCATGCCGGCGTTTCTGAATGGCATTGGCGTGAAGAGATTCGCGATGAATCTCTACCTGCCTCCCGGCACCGACAAGGATTCAGCCGGTCCCTATGCAGAAGGTCTCTTTGTCTCCTACACGCGCGCGGGGGCGATCATCGAGAGCGTACGCGCCGCGGCGCGCGCCGAGGGGATGACCTTCTACTGGTATTCGCCCATCCCCCACTGCCACTACAACACCATCGCCCACGGGCTGGGCAACAAGTCCTGCGCCGCCATGGATGGGCTTCTCTCGGTATCCCCGGCTGGAGATGTGCTGCCCTGCTCTTCTTACCCCGAGCCGATGGGAAACCTTCTCACGCAGGGATTCCGCGAGATCTGGTTTTCCGCGCGAGCCGGTTTCTTCAAGAACAAGCGGTACGCGCCCCGCGAGTGCGTCGGCTGCGGCAGCTTCACCGTATGCCAGGCCGCCTGCCCCCTGTACTGGCGCTATGCCGGGACATCCGAAATACGAAACCCAAATGAATGTGCGAGGAGTGCAGTATGGAGCTGAATTACGTCATCCCGAAGATCGCCTTCCCCGGGCGGCTCGTTGCCTTTGCCGGCTTCGCCGTCCTCGGCTTCGCCCTGCAGATCCTCATCCCCAACGGGTACGGGTTCGTCCCGGGGCTGATCGTCATGGTACCCGGGGTGATCTTCATGGCGGCGAAGAACTTCAGGAACAAGCCGATGGACATCGGCAAGGAAGACTGGCAGCCGGCCTCCGTGCTGGAGTTCGACAGGATCAAGAGCAACCTGCAGATGACCCGGCAGAAGCGCTTCTCCGTGATCTATCGCAGCGGCTTCGGTATTTTCATTGCCGTCGTCCTGGTCGTTCTCTCCCTCCTCTTCAGGCAGGGGCTGGGGGGCATCGTGTTCTTCGACGCGCTGGTGCTCCTCATTTCGTTTCTCTTCACCGGCAACATCAACCTGTGGACGCCGCAGGAGCTCGCTTTCCGCATGCGCGTATTCGAGCCCATCCTCTCCTCCGCGCCCGCCGAGGGTGCTGATATCATCGTCACCCCGTACCTGCGGCTGGACAAGAACAAGGAAGGCCAGCAGATCCCCGAGGACATCCGCCTGATGGTGGAGCCGCGCCGCAAACCCACCGATTTCCTGGGCGTGCAGCTTCAGGTGGCCGTCAACAAGGGCCCCAACGGGAACGTGCCGTACCTGTACTCGGTGTTTCTCTGCAAGGGCAAGGGCAGGAGCTACGAGACGCTCAGCTCGATGCGCTTCGGCGATTACATCAGGGAGCCGGGGGGAGACACGGAGTACGGGTACGTGGTGGTGCGGCAGAAGACAACGGGCACGGGATACCACACAACAGATGGCGATGTCCGCCGACTCTACGAGATGGTCACCGAGAAGCTGAAGGAAATGCCGAAGGGCTAGTTCGGCTTGTCCATGTCGACGCTGAGAACCATCGCATTCAGGGGGGGTATGACCCCCCCAAGGGCATAGACATCAATAGTCTGGTTCACAAGTGTCGCGCCTTGCGAGATGCTGAAATCTGAAGTCCAGGACTGCCCTTCTGGGTAAGTGTCGTTATTGACATCCACTCCCCAGAGAAGGTTCACGCCGGTAAGATCGACCTTGCCCAGGTTCTGAACAGTGTAGGTAACGCGATAGTAGTTTCCTGCCAATGGGTTAATATTACTCCAGTCCCATATCAGGTTGATTCCATTGTAAAGGCTGCACCCCGTCAGCGCCACGAGCAATACAATTAGGGCTATACTCAATTTAATCGCATTTTTCATCGCTTTTTCCCCTCTAGTGCCTGACGACTTTGCCGAACGTAGGCAGGCAGTATACCAAGAGTCTCGTATTTTTTCCAGACCTTTTCCGGCAGATATTTCGCGTCCCCAATGACCTTTCGGCACGAAGGGGTGCCGCATTGGCAGACCATCGTGAAGTCATCCTCATCCAGTGTCGTCGAGTAATCGAACAGGATCTCCTCCCCGGCTTCAATGTCGCGGATGGCATGCAGGTCGGCGGTGGTTCCCTCGATCCGGAAGCCCGCGTTGGGCTCGCAGGAGTGATTGATGAAGTCATCAGGGCCGCCGGATGCGCCGATATACAGGTCAGGGCCGATCTGCAGGGCATAGGTCCGGGGTGTGGTTTCCGCGTAGCGCAGAAACGGGCCCGTGAAGGTGACGATCAGGGTCCCCGCGGCGATCGGCTCATCGGTGAACACTCCGCGGCCGTGCGTTCCTCCTCTGACCGAGAGGTGCATGGGCTCACATTGCCAATGCCCGGGCGCTTGCGCAAGGGTGCGGGCCCGGGGTTCGGAACTTTGTGTCCATTCTTGCGAATTGGCGCATCGCGGGATAGAATTAGATTGGTAATTGCTCGAATCATTTCTGGTTGTGTGCGCCAGGGGGGATATCCCTGCGCGAGGAGGAATCATGAAGAAGAAATTGTTTGTCGCGGCGGCGGCGCTCATCCTGCTGTCCCTGCCGGCGTTTGCAGATTTCCGTCTCGACATCGGTCTCGACGCCCCGCTTTCCGTCGGCGTGTCCAACGGCGCGTCGGGGGTCGGCAGCGACATCGGCCAGATACCGTTTCTGCCCATTCCGGAAGTAGGGCTCTACTACTTCTGGGGTCTCGGACCCGTTGATCTCGGCGTGGGCCTCAGGGCATACACGATCATCATCGAATCCCTTGCGTGGCCGAACCTCGTCGGCGAGGTCAACCTCGGACCCGTCGTCATACAGGCACAGCTGGGCGGGGGCTTCTTCGCGGCATTCGGGGCGGCCGGCAACAGCACTGCCTGGGGACAAGTTGTGGTCCCCGATCTCTCCGCGTGGTTCAAGCTGGGGAAAAGCTCCCAGTTCCGGCTGGGCGGAGGCATCATGGGCATCTATGCGCCTTCTGCCCTTGGCAGCTACATGCCCTGGCTGGTCTACCTCGGCGGCAAGGTCGCACTCAACCTTTAAGCCCGCCCCGCGGGCTCTGATTCACGCGGCGCTGGATGGCATTGCCCCCGGTGCGAGAACCGGGGATAATGCCCCAGCGCCGCCATGTTGAAACTGATATCCTGGAACGTCAACGGCATCCGCGCAGCCCTGCGCAAGGATGCATTCGCTTTCCTGTCCAAAGAAAAACCTGACCTGCTGTGCCTGCAGGAAACCCGCGCCCGTCCCGAGGAGGCGGGGGACCTTCTTCCATCGCTCCCTCACAAGGCATGGAACCCCGCGACAAAGCCCGGCTATTCCGGAACAGCGGTATTCTCTCGTCACGCGCCGCTAAGCGTTCGCAAAGGAATCGGAGCAAAGGCGCATGACGGGGAAGGCCGCGTACTGGCCTTCGAGCTGGAGCAGTTCTTCATCGTCAGTGTCTACACGCCGAACTCCCAGCGGGAGCTGACTCGTCTTGCCTACCGCGAGAGCTGGGATCGCGCGTTCCTTCGATTTCTCCGACGCCTTGAGAAGGAGAAGCCGGTCATCTTCTGTGGTGACCTGAATGTCGCCCACCAGGAGATCGACCTCGCCCGGCCTCGGGAGAACCGGGGCGCCCACGGATTTAC
>JBEKVA010000162.1:0-9018 GCA_049514475.1 Spirochaetia bacterium | reverse complement strand
GCAGAGGCGTCAGCCCGCGACCAGATTGCCCAGCAGCAGCAGGGCAACGGCGCACAGACGCTGGACGTTCTCGCATAGCCGGCCCCCGCGCGCGCAAGAAAGGCCGTTTTTCATTCATATCAGTCTGACGGAACACACTCCCTGTACGATTCCGCTCGGCATCTGGGCCGAGCTGGCGCGTCCCTTTTCCGTGCTCGCGCCGATGGAAGACGTCACTGACACGGTCTTCCGCCGCATCGTACGGGATGCCGGGGCGCCTGATCTTTTCTTCACGGAGTTCACCAACACCGAGGGCCTGTGCACCGAGGGACGCCCGCGCGTCATCGGCAGGCTCCGCTATACCCAGACCGAACGGCCGCTGATTGCCCAGATCTGGGGGAACAACCCCGAGCACTATCGCCGCGTGGCGGCGGAGGTCCGCGAGATGGGGTTCGACGGCCTGGACATAAACATGGGCTGCCCCGTGCGCAAGGTCGTCAGCCGCGGGGCCTGCGGTGCGCTGATCGACAATCCCCGGCTGGCTGCCGAACTGATCGCCGCGGCGCGGGAAGGCGCTGCCGGCATGCCTGTCAGCGTGAAGACGCGCATCGGCATATCCCGGCCGAACGCGGAACAGTGGCTGGGCTTCCTGCTGGAGCAGCACCTCAGCGCGCTCACCGTCCACGGCAGGACCGTCGTGCAACAGTCGGAGGGACAGGCTGACTGGGGCTTCGTGGCGCTTGCCGTGCGGCTGCGTGACGCGGCGGGGCTTCCCACGCTGATCGTGGGCAACGGGGACGTGCGCAGCCCCGAGGCGTTCCTGCGCAGGGCAGAGGAGACGGGCGCCGACGGTATCATGATCGGCCGCGGCATCTTCGAGAACCTGCACCTTTTTGCATGCATCCGCGCGGCGGCGGCGGGCCTGGCGCCGGTGGGCGAAGAGTACTCGCGGCTGGACCAGGGGCAGAAGATCACCCGGTTCAGGCACCACCTCATCCTGCACCGTGAAACCTGGGGATCGGGCAGGAGCTTCGATCTGCTGAAGAAGTTCGCCAAGACGTACCTGCGCGCCTTTGAAGGCGCCGGCCGGCTGGTGGATGCCATCATGCGTACCCGCACACACGAAGAGGCGCAGGTCGTGCTGGATGCCTGGGCCGTGGAGCACGTCGCCCAGCTGTAGCCCTCCTGCGGGACCGCGCGCACGCGGCCCTGATGCCCCGGGGCCCTCTCACGGATGTTGCCGTCCCTTTCTTCCTGCCGTACACTCTCCCGCATGCAGCTTCCGCCGTTTGCCGTCGAGCGTTATTTCGCCCGCCACGAGTTCGCCGTTCCCTGGCTCTTGTGCAGCTCAGACTGCGAATCCATGAGCATACAGGACCTCCTGTCCCTCGAGCCCGGCGCCGCGGAACGCTTCTGCGGCCAGTGGCTGGGGTACACGGAGAGCGCCGGCAGCCCCACCCTGCGGGAGGAGATTGCCCGCGGCTACGCGGACATCACTCCCGCCCAGGTCCTTGTCCACGCCGGCGCGGAAGAAGCGATCTTCCTCTTCATGCAGGCGGCACTCGTTCCGGGAGACCACCTTATCGTCCACTGGCCCTGCTACCAGTCACTGTTCGAGGTGGCGCGCGGCATCGGCTGCGAGGTGAGCACGTGGCAGGCGCGGGAGGAGAAGGGGTGGGCGGTGGACCCGTCAGAGCTGACCCGTCTCATCAGGTCCTCGACGAAGGCGATCGTGATCAACGTGCCGCACAACCCGACGGGGTACCACATGCCGCGGGAGACATTCGCCGAGGTGCTGAAGATCGCGGAGACGCACGGGGTCGCCGTCCTGTCGGACGAGGTCTACCGCGGACTGGAGCCAGCTGCCGCCGAGCGGCTGCCTGCCGCCTGCGAGCTGAGCGCGAGCGCCGTGTCCCTTGGCGTCATGTCGAAGACATACGGACTGGCGGGGCTTCGCATCGGTTGGGTGGCCTCGCGTAACGCAACGGTGCTCTCCCGCATGGCAGCTCTCAAGGACTACACGACAATCTGCTGCAGCGCGCCCAGCGAGCACCTCGCCGAGCTCGCGCTTCGCCACGGTGAGCAGATCGCTTCCCGCAACCGCGCCATCATCGCCGCCAATCTTCCCCTGCTGGATTCGTTCTTTGCCAGGCATGCCGACCGCTTCACCTGGCAGCGTCCGAAGGCGGGGCCTATTGCATTCCCGCGGCTGCTGGGGCGGGAGGTGAGCGCATTCTGCGACGCGTGCGCCGCCGGCTGCGGCGTCCTGCTCCTTCCCGGAACCCTCTACGGGGACGCGGGCAATCATTTTCGCATCGGCTTCGGGCGGAAGAACATGAGCGAAGCGCTGGCGCGGCTGGAGGAGTTCCTGGCAGCCGTCCCCTCCGCTTGATCGGAAGGCCGTTCCCGAGGCACCATGCGACGATGGCAACCATAGATGCCGCTCTGCAGCGGGGGCGAAAGGTGTTCTTTCTCTACCCCCACAGCGTCCTGAACGAAGAGCTCCTCATCGAAATCCTCTCTCACGAATACGAGGTCTATGCCCTGCACAATCACGATGCGGCGGTGAAGGTGGCGGCGGCAAACCCCGGGTCCATCCTTTTCGTGAACATCGACGACACGCTGAAGGAGCACCAGTGGGAGGCCTGGATCCGCCGGCTGATCTCCAACCCGCAGACGTCATCCACGAAGGTCGGCATAGTCACTTACAACCCGAACGAGCAGCTTGCCCGGAAGTACCTCATGGACATGATGCTTCCCTGCGGGTTCATCCAGCTGAAGCAGGGGCTCGCCGAGGGCAAGCGCATCATCCTGAAGACCCTGGACGCCAACGAGGCGCGGGGCCGCAGGCGATTCGTCCGGGCGCAGTGCAACGACCCGAAGAAGGCATCCCTGAATGTCACCGTGAAGGGGAAGTTCATCACCGGCGCGATTCTCGATATCAGCGTTGCCGGCATGACATTCCACCTGGATGAACCGGTGGTCATGAAGCCCGAGACCCTTCTGGAAGACATCCAGCTGCGGCTGAAAGGGACCCTGTGCCGCGTCACGGGCATCCTGGCAGGCGCAGGGGGAGGGCAGGGGCATTACCTGCTGATGTTCGCAAACCCCGTCGCGGAGGACATCAAGGAGAAAGTCCACCGCTTCATCTACTCCACGCTCCAGGAGCAGATCGACGATTTCATCAGGGGCCGGCGCGGCTGAGAAGGCGGCGGGCGCCGCCGGGTCCTGCGCCGCCCCTGCTCCCGACTACTTTCCCGCTTTCACCCGGGTCCAGATCTGGTCGTACAGGGTCGTTGCCTCCCGAACATCCTCCAGCATCACCATCTTCGCCATCTGCTCCTCGGTCGGGTACACGCGGGGATCGTTTCTCACTGTTGTCCCCAGGATGGACAGGTACGCGCTGGGTCCACCCCGCGCCAGACGGGGATCAGCGCGCGGCGGTTGACGGGGCCGGTCTGAAGGACGGTCTGGAAGAGGTTGCGCGGCAGTACGAGCGGCGAAGGATTTCCGAGTGCCTCCTGCGTAACGACGGCAACAAGTCGAAAACCGCCAGAGAGCTTCGCATTACGCGGAAGACTCTGGCGCAGAAGATCGCGAAATACGGGTTGTCGCTATGAAGCGCGCCGTGGCCTCCGCGGCCACGGAGCCTTCGGAATCGTAGATCCACCCCCGGGTGGTCAACACCCTGCCGCGTGCCTCCTCGACCTTGCCCACGATCCTGATCGTGGATCCCGTCTGTACCGCCTTCTGATAACGGACGGTGATCTCGGCGGTGACGGCACTCTGAGACACACCGATGCAGGCGTGCGCCATGAGCTCATCCAGCAGCGTTGCCAGAAGCCCGCCGTGGGTCATGTTCTTCCAGCCGGAAAACCAGAGGGGCACCTCGAGGGAGCTCTCCGCGGCCCCCTTCTCGGGATAGGTGATGGCGAGGTGCAGACCCCGTTCGTTGTCGGCGCCGCAGCAGAAGCATCGCTTGTCGCGGTCGGTTGTCGCATTCATGGGGCAAAGATAGCGCAAAGCCCGGGAGATAATCCACGACCGTAAAACCATGGCCGAATCCGCAGCAAATCCGCCGGATACGTCGGCGTAAATCCGCCGGGTACGGCGGCGTAAATCCGCCGGGTACGGCGGCGGGGTGACCTGGCCGTGGAGAATCTGCTATTCTCACATTGATATGACGGGTGTGCCAAAGACGAACGCCATGCGCATCCTCGAAGGCATGGGCATTGCTTTCCAGGTGGCGGTGTACCCCGTGGGGGAGGAGCACCAGGATGCGGCCAGCGTGGCCGCGGAGCTGGGCGTCGGCGCCGACGTGCTCTTCAAGACCCTCGTTGCGCACGACGAGCGCGGCGGGCCGCTCGTCTTCTGCATTCCCGGCGCCGCCGAGCTTGACTTTAAGAAGGCCGCCCGGGCGGCGGGCGCCAAGAAAGTGGACCTCATCAGCCTCAAGGACCTGACCCCGCTCACCGGCTACGTGCGGGGCGGGTGCTCGCCCGTCGGGATGAAGAAGAAGTTCCCCACCTGGATCGATGAGTTTGCTCTCACCTTCGAGAGGATCTACGTGAATGCCGGCGCGAGGGGCATGCAGGTTTTCATTGCACCGTCAGACCTGGCGCGCGCCTGTGCGGGGGGCTTTGCCGACGTGGTGTAAGTTCGCGCGGCGCGCCGATGAGGTGCGTCGCGCCTTACCGCCGCTCCCAGTCCCAGATGCCGTACTGGACGTCCTGGCTGAGCTTTTGCCCGCACTGCTTCAACGTGAGCATGATGCTGCCGCGGTGGTGGCTGTCATGGGCAATGAGGTAGGCGATGGCCACCACGAGGCCGCGCTTGAAGGTCTTCACCCCTGGCATGCCGGCGGACGCCTTGGTGATGTAGCGGCACACTCTCTCACCGGATTCCGCGAGGGCGCCGGCAAGCTCCTCTCCCCCCGGTTCTTCCTTGGAAGCGAACAGCTGTGCCCCGTTGGCCAGCTCGGGACACCAGCTCTTGAGGCGCGTAATGCGGTTGTTGTGCATGTGGGCGAGCTGCCGCGCCACGGTCCTGCCGCCGCGCAGCGAGAGGGTGCACTCCAGCCCCCGCTGATCGATTTCATCAAGAAGGAAAAGGGTGATGCGATTGTTGACCCGCCACGCATCCAGGAGCTCATCCCACATTTTGTTCCTCTATTGCATGAACTCTACCCCATGCGGCGGCGCCGAGCAATCGAAAAAAAATTCTGCGGCCGGCGGGGGCGATGTTCGTTGACAGCCGGCGGGCCGCGGGTATACTACGGCAGGATTCTGCATGCCCGACACCCCGTCACGCACCTTCCCTGTTCTCGGCGCAGGCCTTCTCACCGTGCTCTTCTGGGGCTCGGCATTCGCCGCCATTCGCGCCGGGCTTCACACTTATTCTCCCACGCACCTGGCGCTGCTGCGCTTCCTCACCGCATCCATCGCGCTTGGCATCTACGCCCTGGTCAGCCGCATGCGCCTTCCCGCGCCCCGCGACCTGCCTCTCGTGTTCCTTCTCGGGCTCCTGGGGTTCGCCTTCTACAACGTGGCGCTGAATATCGGGGAGCAGAACATCCCCGCCGGCCCGGCGGCGGTGCTCATCCAGACTCTGCCGATCTGGACGGCGCTTGCCGCGATCGTATTTCTCGGCGAGAGGCTGCGTCCCTGGGGATGGGCGGGCATCGGGGTGAGCTTTGCCGGCGCCCTGGTCATTGGCCTAGGCAAAGGCTCAGGCTTCGGGCTGAACTGGGCGGCGGGGCTGATCCTCCTGGCCTCCATCACCGCGAGCGCGTACAACATCATCCAGAAGAGGATGCTGGGACGATACCGCCCCGTGGAGATCACCACGTATGCCATCTGGGCCGGGACGCTGATACTGCTTCCCTTTGCAGGGGGGCTGCCGGGAGCGGTGCATGCGGCGCCCATCGCCGACACCTTCGCCGTGGTGTACCTGGGCGTCGGTCCTGCTGCGCTGGCCTACGTCACCTGGGCTGTCGTTCTCTCGCGGCTTCCCGCATCCCGCGCATCAAGCCTCCTTTTCGCAGTTCCCGTCGTGGCTTTCCTGGTGGGCTGGGCGTGGCTGGGAGAGACCCCGACGCTGCTGGATGTAGCCGGCGGCGTGCTCGCAATGGGCGGCGTTGCGCTGGTGAATACCCTGGGCAGGCGGAAACCGAAAATGCAGGCGCGCACGCGCCGCTAGCGCCGCTGCGGTATTCCGCTAGCGAAAGAGCACGTACCTGCGGGCGGCGAAGTTCCAGAAGAATATCAACGATGCCGCAAGGATTTTCGATGCAAGGTAGTAGATCCGCACAAGGTCGGTGAGCGCCCACAGGAGCGCCTCGTTCAAGCCCAGGCCGACGACGCCGACGAGGACGAAGATGGCGAGCTCCAGCGCGCGGGAGGAGATGCGCCGCCGCTCGAAGACCCACAGGACCGAGAGCGCGTAGCTGATGGCGGTGCCGACCAGGAAGGATATGCCGGCGGAGAAGAGGTAGTGCAGGCCCCCGACTTCCGTCAGGAGCGCGAGAAGCCCGAAATCTGCGGAAAATGCGACGAGGCTGACCCCCGCCGAGCGCAAGAGCTGTCCCCGGGCCGTGGCTGGCTTGCGGACCATGGACTGTGCCTCGGTTCCCCTGGCAATAAAAAACCCCTGGATCGGCCATGGGTTCCCGTTTCACCGGTTCTGATCTACCAGATCTTGAGCAGCGTTCCCGCGCGGGAGAGATACCACACGAGGATGATCGCGGTGATGATCGCTATGGCGAAGAACCAGATGTACAGCGAGCCGCCTTCTTCCCTGCTTGCCAACCCGATGACGATCGAAATCACGAGTGCCGCGACAAACCCGACGAGGGCGAAGATTCCCGCGATGAGAATTTCGCTGTAGATCGACACGTAGCAGAAGGCAAAGCTGAACACCAGTAGAAGGATGAGCCCGAAGATGAACACGAGGAAGTTCCTTGTCATATGCTGCTCCTTTATCGCTTGATCTCTCGAGAGAGGTTCCTGCCCCTGCCGGCACCCTTTCCCACTATCCTACTTACTTTTCGGCGAAAATCAAGATGGCGCCGCCAAAAGCCGGCGCGGAGCTACTCATCCGTTAAGCACGCGTCCCTGTCCGCCTGCCGGCGCATCGGCGAGCCGCTCGGCCTGCGCGACCATGCCGTCGAGGAGCCCGATCCCCCGGGCCCAGAACCCCGGGTCCGCAAGGTCCACCCCGAGCGGTTTCACGATGGCAGTCGGCCAGTCCGAGCCTCCCGCGGCGAGCATGGCCAGGTACAGCGAGGGAAACCCGGGGCCCGCCTCCTGGAAGCGGGCGTACAAGGCGCGCACCAGCAGGTCGCCGAACGCGTAGGCGTAGACGTAGCCGGGGGCGTGGAGGAAATGCGGGATGTAGCTCCACCAGATGTCGTACTCCTCGGTGAGGGTCACGCTGCCGCCGAACATCGCCTCCTGCGTCTCCCGCCATTGACGCGAGATGACCTCCGCGGGGACCTCCCCCTCCGTCCGCCGCAGGGTGTGCACCGCCTCCTCGAACCTGTTCATGGCCACCTGGCGGAACACCGTTGCGAATGAAGACTCGATCTGGCGGACGAGCATGGAGAGCACCGCCCGCGGGTCCTTCTCACGGGACAGGAGGTCCTGGAAGACGAGGGTCTCTCCGAAGATCGAGGCGGTCTCCGCCGTCGTGAGGGGCGTGTTCTGCTGCAGCACGCCGCGCTCCCGTGCCAGGTACTGGTGCACGCCGTGACCCAGCTCGTGGGCAAGCGTCATGACATCCTGCGCCGTGCCCTGGAAGTTGAGAAGCACGTACGGGTGCACCGAGGGAACGGTGGAGGCGCTGAACGCCCCGCCCCTCTTGCCCGGATGCACCGCGGCATCGATCCACCGCTTTTCGAAGAAATGAGATGCGATCTCCGCCATGCGGGGGTGAAACCGTGCGTAGGCGGCAAGGACCGTCTCCCGCGCCTGGCTCCACGTGTAGCGCCGCTCGATGTCCGAAATCGGCGCGTAGCGGTCGTAGTCGAACAGCTGCTCCAGCCCGAGCAGACGCTTCTTCAGACGGTAGTAGCGGGCCACGATGTCGTAGCGGGAGGTGACGGCGTGCACCAGCGCCTCCACGGTGGCATCGTCCACCTGGTTATCCATGTTGCGCGAAGAGATCCACGTGGGATAGCTGCGCAGCCGATCATCGGAGGCCTTCTCGGCGGCAAGGGTGTTCGTTACGAAGGCGGCCATGCGCACGGTGCCCCGCAGTCCCCGTGTAAGGGAGCCGGCCGCCTGGCGGCGCACGGCGCGGTCGGGCTCGTGCAGTTTTTTGAGGATGACCTCCTCGGGGACCATCGTCCCGTTCCACTCGAAGAGCGTTGAAGCGAGGGTTTCGTCGAAATACCTCCTCCAGGCCTGTCGGCCGGTCACCGACTTCTCCGCGAGGATCTTCTCCTCAGGCTCCGAGAGCAGGTGGGGCTTGTTGCGCCGGGAAACGATCATCCAATGACGCCAGGGGGAGAGAAGGGGATCGTCGATGAGGGCGGCGGCGGCATGCTCGGGGACATTCGCCCACTCGATGTCGAGGAAGACGCCCTTCTGCGCGAGCGCGGACTGCCGCTCGGTCACCTTCTGCAGCAGGGCGCCGCGGACGGGGTCATCGGTCTGCGTGGTCCAGGAAAGGGACGCGTAGCTCTCCGCCCTGCCTGCCATGTCGAGGATGGCTTCGTATTCCGTCAGCACCTCGCGCATCTGCCGCGCCGAGAGACCGGCAATCCTTCCGCGGTACGCGGCAGCCAGCTCCTCCAGCCTCTTATCGGCCTCTCTGAGTGCGGCGTCTATCCCCGCCTCTCCCGGAAGGCTCAGCAGCTCCTCGAGATTCCACGTGACGCCGGCGGCGCCGTTTTCCTCATTCATGCTCCCAACGCCTTTTCGGCCCGGTCCATCGCCGCCAGCCGCTCGGCGAGAGTCGGGTGTGAATAATGGAAGAAACTGTACAACGGGTGCGGGGCGAGATTGGAAAGATTGTCCCGGCTCAATCGCAGAAGCGCCG
>JBEKVA010000161.1:0-9023 GCA_049514475.1 Spirochaetia bacterium | reverse complement strand
GGCCCTTGCCACCGATGTGCGGTCCCGCATCGAGGACATCATGATCCCGCGGGAGGACCTGATCGTCCTCGCGGAGACGGACACCCTGGCAAAGGCGTGCGACCTCCTCACCGCGAATCACTTCTCCTTCCTGCCGGTGGTGGATTCCTGCGGTGCGTGCATCGGGAAGCTCACCGCCCTGCAGCTTGTCGGGGTGCTGCGCCGTCTGGCGGCCGGCTGCACTGACGACGTGCCGATGGACAGCTCGGACCGTGAGCTGCTCTCCGGCACCGTCAGCGCCCTGGTGGACAGGGGCCACAAGACCTTCAAGCCCGATGACATCGTGCGCGACGTGCTGCGCGAGATCAGCAGGAGCAACGAGGGCGGCTTCATCATCCAGGACCAGGGCGGCCTGCTGGCGGGGGTGATCACCAGGATCAATTTCATCTCGGAGAGCAAGCTCCGCGTCGTCATGGTGGACCACAACGAGGTGGGCCAGGCGGTGGACGGGATCGAGGAGGCCGACGTGGTGGAGATCATCGATCACCACCGCGTGAGCGCGCGCACCACCACCCTCCCCATCACCTTCATCAACAGGGTCGTCGGATCCACCTGCACCATCGTTGCCGACATGTTCCGCACCAGCGGTCATGCTCCCCCGGCCCGGGAGGCCGGGCTGATGCTCTCCGCAATGCTCTCCGACACCCTCGTGCTGCGCTCCCCCACCACGACCCCGCTGGATCGGGACATCGCCGCGTGGCTGGCCGGCATCAGCGGCGTCGAGGTGGAGAGCTACGGGGCGGAGATGTTCGCCGCCGGCGCCTCACTGGAAGGCATGGACCCGAAGAAGATCGTGGGGCGCGACCAGAAGATCTATACCGAGGCTGACCGCCGTTTCAGCCTGAGCCAGGTGGAGACCGTCGGCTTCGGCCCTCTGCTGGGGATGAAGGAGGGGCTGGGTGCCGAGCTGGAACGGGTCATGGAAATGGAAAAGTGCGCTTTCGCCTGCCTTATGATCACCGACGTCACCCGTGAAACAAGTCTCCTCCTCTGCCGCGGGGAGCCGCGGGTCCTGGGCGCCATCTCCTACCCGCGCCGGGAGGAAGGGATGTTCGAGATGAAGGACGTGCTCTCGCGCAAGAAGCAGGTCCTGCCCTATTTCGTCGACCTGCTGAAAACGCTCTAGCGGGCGTTCGATCCAGACGCGCCCGAACCGCACCGGGTACGGTGCGCGCCCGAACCGCACCGGGTACGGTGCGCGCCCGAACCGCACCGGGTACGGTGCGCGCGTTTACCGTTGCACTAGCCGCCGATGATGCCTTATACTACAGGTGTCGTGGATACGCGGGAACAGAAAAAAGAGGAATCTGAGATGACCCATTTGAAAGAGATTTCCTCGAATGAAATCGAGGTGATACCCGAGGGGCACCTCTCCCGTGATGACATGAATGATTTCCAGACCTGGCTGGACAGGGCGTTCCAGGGCGGTCATCGCATCATCGCGCTGAACTTCGAGGGACTGAGCACCCTCAGCTCGTCGGCCATCGGAAAGATCCTTCACTTCAAACGCCTGTGCGACGAGGCGGGACGCACCCTGCGCATCCGCCGCTGCAGCGCCCAGATGCTGCAGCTCCTGAAGATGATCAAGTTCGACGCCCTCATCGAGATCGAGCAGTAAGACATCCCGTTCGCCGAGGTTCCCCAACGCCCCCTTTTACGCCCGCTGCGCCGCCGCGATGATGTCCCAGCCTGTATCTGACAGCTGCGCGGCGCCGGGAGCCTTTCCGCGGCGCATCAGCTGCTCGATGCTCACCAGGTCCTGGGCCAGCCCCACGGTTGCCGCGGCCTTCAGCACTCCCCCGCGGTAGTACCCGGCAAGGAACTTCCCCTCCTCCACGACGCCGCGGTAGGCCACCTGGTCGAAGCTTCCAGCGTGACCCAGGTACTTCAGCGACACCCCGGCCTGCCGGCTCCAGAAGAAGCTCATCTCCTCGGGTCCCGGGTCCGCGCCCAGCATGCACAGTGCAGCCCGCATCCCCTGGCGCTGGGCGACGGCCCAGTGCTCCACCCTTCGGACCCCCCCGTCGGGATCCGGCGCGGCGGCGATGTCGCCGGCCGCGAAGATGTCAAGTACACGCGTCTGCATGCGGGCGTCAACCGGTACAGCCCCGTTTTCCACCAGGCCGCTCCCGTGCAGGCAGTCAACCGCGGGGGTAATGCCTACGCCCATGACCACGAACCCTGCCTGCACGCGCGTGCCGTCGGACAGCGTCACCTGCCGTGCCCCCGCGGGGCCGTCAATGTGCAGGGGCGTTCTGCCCATGAGGAACCTGACCCCTTGTGCCTCGTACATGGACCAGATGTGACGGGAAACCCTTTCTCCCAGAAGGGAAGCCAGGGGGAGGTCCTCGGGGGCCACCACGGTCACATCGAGTCCTCTCTCGCGCAGGCTGCCCGCCAGCTCCAGGCCGATGAGCCCCGCCCCGATGAGGATGGCGCTTTGATGCCGGGCGGCCATGTCACGGAGCAGCCGGGCATCGGCGGCCGTACGGAGGAGCAGGCACCCGTCGGCTCCCGGGACGGGGAGTCTCTTCGCGTCTCCCCCCGTCGCGATGAGCGCCTTGTCGAACGCGAGGGTGTGCCCTCCGTCGAAACGCGCCTGCCGGCGCGGCGGGTCGAGTGAGACAAGAGTGCGCCCCGCCTGGAGCTCTATGCGCTGCTCAGCGTAGAAATCCGCCCCGCGCAGCGGCAGGGACTCCTCCCCCGACGTGCCGCTGATGAAGCCCTTTGAAAGGGTCGGACGATCGTAGGGGCCTTCCTGCTCACGGGTGACCATGACGATGCGCCCCGCGAAACCTGCACGGCGGAGTGTCTCCGCCGCTGCACTTCCCGCCGCCCCCGCCCCGATGATGAGAAAAAGCCGCGGATCGGGGCCGCGCGCGGCAGGCGGGGGCCCGGGCATCCGTGCCGGTCCGATCCACACCTGCCCCTTTTCCACCCTGACGGGATAGACCGGCAGGTCGCTCATGGCCGGAGGGGAGATCGTCCGCCCCGTGGTCACGTCCAGGCGCGCGAGGTGGCTCTTGCAGACGATCTCGGGCCCGAAGAGCACCCCCTTTTCCAGCTTTTCCTGGTAATGGGGGCACTTGTGCCCAACGGCGTAAACAGCCCCCCGGTAGCGGACCAGCAGGACCTTTTCCTCTCCCGCAGAGACCACCATGGGCACTCCCTCGGCGAGATCAGCGTCCCGGGCAACCTGCGTCCAGGCGGTATCGTCCATCGGGTGCCTCCTGCGCCGGCTATCATAGGATGCCTCCGTTCGCTCCGACAAGTCGCAGTTCAATGACCGTCAATTCTGCCGATATTGAAAGGGAGGAAATCGGTGGACGAGCTGATATGGCCTACCCCATCGTGAATCGTTATACTCACGGTCGAAAAATCAGAAGGAGTGACTGATGGCCAGGAGAGGTTCGGACACATCGACAATAATCGGGGTCCTGATCGGCATAGGCGGCCTGCTGGCGGGGTTCATCCTCGACGGTGGAAACATCCTTGCCCTGATCGGGATCCCCGCCCTGATCATCATCGTCTCGGGAACCGTCGGCGCCCTCACCATCTCCTCCAGCCTGAAGGACGTTCTCCGCATCCCGAAGCTGATCATGCAGTCGATGAAGAGGGTCGCGGGGCCCTCGCCCCAGCTCGCCCAGCAGCTCCTGGAGTTCGCCGAGAAGGCGCGCAGGGACGGGATCCTGAGCCTCGAGGACACGGTGGAAGACCTTGAGGATGAGACGCTGCGCAAGGGCCTGCGGCTGGTGGTAGACGGCACCGAGTCGGAAATCCTCGTCGAAGTCCTGGAGAGCGACCTGGCGATCATCGAGGCGCGCATGATGGAGGACGCGGGTCTCTTCGAGACCGCCGGCGGGTTCTCCCCCACGATGGGTATCATCGGAACGGTCATGGGTCTCGTCCTGGTTCTCGGCCGGCTGGGTGCCGACATGAACGAGCTGGGCCGGTCCATAGCCACGGCATTCATCGCCACACTGTACGGCATCGGTCTTGCCAACCTGTTCTGGCTCCCCGTCGGCAACAAGCTGAAGCTCCAGGTCAAGAAGTTCAGGCTGGAAAAACAGCTCGTCATCGTCGGGGTGCGCTCCATCCAGCAGGGGGAAAGCCCCGCGCTGGTACGGGAGAAGATCGAAGGGTTCCTGGAAGAGCAGGAAAAGAAGGAACTGGACGCGAACCGCACGGAGTAGGTGAGAGGGACTCATGGCGCGAAGGAAACCGAGGCACGCAGAAGAACCGAAAGCAGACCTGGGGCGCTGGCTTCTCACCTACGCCGACATGATCACGCTTCTCATGCTCTTCTTCATCATCCTGTACTCGCTGAGCAGCGTGAACCAGGCGAAGTTCACAGAGATGCAGACCGCCTTCCAGAGCGTATTCAATGGAGGCAACTTCACCATATTCGACACCCGGACAGCCGGCGGAGCCGGCGTGCTCCAGGGCCTGAGCCCCGGGCAGAGGGTGCAGAGCAAACAGAGCGGCAGAAACAGCGGCACCGGCGGCACCTCCGCCATCCGCGACCAGGCCACCTCGACGCTGCAGAACCTCATCAAGTCGGGCAAAGTCACCCTCATTCCGACGGAGAACGGGTTTGCCATCTCGCTGGTATCCGACCTGTATTTCGACACCGGCTCGGCCACCCTCCAGCAGGGAACCATGCCGGTGCTGCAGGAGGTCGCCGATTTCCTCGGCCAGATCCCCAACTCCATCGTCGTGGAAGGGCATACGGACAACATCCCCCCGGATCTCCGCAGATGGCCCGGGGGCAACTGGCAGCTTTCCTCGGACCGGGCAGTCGCCGTCCTGCAGACGCTGGAAGACTACGGCATGCCCGAGGAAAGGCTTTCGGCGGCCTCCTACGGGAGCACCCGTCCCGTGCAATCCAACGATACCGCCGAAGGCAGGGCGTTCAACCGCCGCGTCGACATCGTCGTCGTGGAGAAACAGTAGCCGCCAGCCGCCCCCCGGCAGGCGGGGGATAGTCAAAACTGGCCTTTCCGGCTATAGTCGCTCACACAATCTTCACGATTTCCATTGAAAATCCTTCGACACTACTCACGGAGAGGGTATGGAACGAGTCACCGTCCTGCTCATATGCATCCTGGCCCCGCTGGCGGGGGCGTTCCTCATGCCGCTCCTGGGCCGGCTCTCGGCCCGGGTGCGCAACTGGTGCGCCCTTGCCGTGGTGCTCGTATCCCTCGTCTGCGCGCTGCTGCTGGTCCCTGACGCGGTGGCGGGTCGGACGGTCACCTTCGCCATAGGGGGACCGCTGGGCATTTCCTTCAGCCTCCTGGCTGACGGCCTGGCGGTGTTCATGGCCGTGGTGTCCTCCCTGGTCGGGGCGCTCATCATGCTGTTTTCCTTCGACTATATCAGCCACTACGACAATCAGAACGAGTACTACCTGATGGCGGTGCTCTTCCTCGGGGCCATGATGGGCCTGGTTTTTTCCTCCAGCCTCATCTTCCTGTACGTGTTCTGGGAGATCACCGGCATCGCCAGCTGGCGCCTCATCGGCTTCTACCGCGGCAGGAATGACGTGGTGCGGGCCGACAAGGCGTTCCTGGTCACCGCCTTCGGCGCCCTGGTCATGCTGGTCGGCATCATCGCCGTCTACGGCCAGGGAGGCACCTTCGACATGGAGGCGCTGAAGGGCACCGTCCTTCCCTGGGGGGTTTCGGCCATGCTCCTGGTAGGCATGCTCTCCAAATCGGCAACCCTCCCCTTCCACACGTGGCTGCCTGACGCGGGCGTCGCCCCCTCCCCCGTCACCGCGCTGCTGCACGCGGCGGTGCTGGTGAAAATCGGCGTCTACGTGTACGCCCGCCTGTTCCTTTCCACGTTCGCCCTGGACGCTCAGCTGCGCCTCGTAGTGATCGTCATTGCCGCCGCCAGCGCCCTGGTGAGCGCGGGGGCTGCGCTGGTGGAAACCGACATCAAGCGCATCGTCGCCTACTCCACGGTGAGCCAGATCGCCTTCATCTTCCTCGGTCTTGCCACGGGCAACCCCCTCGGTGCGGCCGGCGCGCTGCTGTACATCCTCATGCACGGCCTGGCCAAGGCAGGCCTGTTCCTCTCCGCAGGGATCATCGAGCAGAATGCGCACACCAAGGACATCAGGCAGATGGGCGGTCTCCTGAAGACCATTCCCGTCACGGCGGTCGCCTTCCTGCTGTGCGCCTTCTCCGTCATGGGCATTCCGCCGCTGGGCGGGTTTTTCAGCAAGTACATGGTGATCTCTTCCGCCATCGGCGGAGGCCAGTTCGCCCTGGGAGCGGTATTCCTCGGGGGAGCGGTTCTCACGATCCTCTACCTGTTCCGCCTCTTCTCGAAGGTCTTCCTTGGTGAATCACGGAGCGGACCCGCGGCCACAGAAGGCTCGTGGGTCATGGTGGGCACCGTGGCCGCCCTTGCCGCTCTTTCTCTCGCCGGCGGGATCCTGGTCAGCTGGCCTGCCCAGCTCGCCCAGGCGGCAATCCTGCAGATGCCGGGGGTAGCGCAGTGAACCCGTCGCTCCTGATACTCCCCATCGTGCTCCCGGCCCTGCTGGGAGTCATTGCGCTGATCCTGCCCGGCCGCCGTGCGCCGTGGCTGTATTCCCTGGTTGCCCTGCTCGCATCCGCGCTGCAGCTGGCGCTCGCCATCTGCCTGTTCCCGTCCGACATCAGCCTGAGCATTCCCTGGCTGGGGTACGGCATCGAGCTGAGCCTGAAGCTCACGCGGCTGAGCGCGTTCATCCTCCTGGCGATTGCCGGCTTCTCATTCCTGGTGTCCCTGTACGCGGCGTCCTCACTGTCAGGCAGCAAATCCCAAAGGCAGTTTTTCGCCTGGATGCTGCTCACCGTGGCCATGGCCAGCGGGGCAGTCCTGGCTGACAACCTGGTCCTGCTGCTCGTGTTCTGGGAAGGGCTCCTGCTGACCCTGTTCGCCATGATCGGCACGGGCAACGGGCGTCCCTACCGCACGGCAATCAAGGCGTTCATCGTCGTCGGTGTTTCGGACCTTGCCATGATGCTCGGGGTCATGCTCACCGGGCACCTTGCGGGCACCCTCTCCATGTCTGCCATCCATCTCCCGGTTGACGGCGTGGCGGGAGCCGCATTCATTCTCTTGATGATCGGGGCCATGGGCAAGGCGGGAGCCATGCCTTTCCACAGCTGGATCCCCGATGCAGCGCTGGATGCGCCGCTTCCCTTCATGGCCATCCTTCCGGCGAGCATCGAGAAGCTCCTCGGCATCTACTTCCTTGCCCGCATCTCCCTCGACCTCTTTGCCCTCACCCCCGACTCCTGGATGTCCACCGTGCTCATGGTGGTCGGCGCGATCACCATCATCCTCGCCGTTCTCATGGCGCTGGTGCAGAAAAACTACAAGAGGCTGCTCTCCTACCACGCCATCAGCCAGGTGGGCTACATGATCCTCGGCATCGGCACCGGGGTGCCCATCGGCATCGTCGGCGGGCTGTTCCACATGGTCAACCACGCCATGTACAAGTCGACCCTGTTCCTCACCGGCGGCGCGGTGGAAAAGCAGGCGGGAACCACGGACCTCGAGAAGCTGGGCGGCCTGGCGCGCAGCATGCCCGTCACGGCAATCTGCTTCCTCGTCGCGGCCGCTTCCATCTCGGGCGTCCCTCCCTTCAACGGGTTCTTCTCCAAGGAAATGGTCTATGACGCCGCTCTCGAGCGGGGATGGGTGTATTACGCGGTGGCCCTCCTGGGATCGTTCTTTACCGCGGCCTCGTTCTTGAAGCTCGGCCACGCCGCGTTCTTCGGCAAGCGCTCTGAGGCGAATCGCCTCGTGAAGGAAGCCCCCCTGCCCATGCTCATCCCGATGATAATTCTTGCAGGCCTGTGCATCCTCTTCGGGGTGGCCAACAGCCTCCCGCTCTCCATCCTGATAGTCCCCGCGGTGGGCATGAGCGTCACCGGCGGCCGCACGTTCGCCGGCTTTCCCGCCAGCAGCCTCCTGGTGGGGCTGACGGCCGCCGCCCTCCTGCTTGCGGTCCTCAATCACTGGTACGGCGCGCGGCGGAGCGGAAGCGGCCTGGGGGCCGCCGACCACATCCATCACGCCCTGCCCTTCGCCCCCGTCTATGCAGTTGCCGAGAAGGGACAGCTTGATCCGTACTTCCTCGGCCGCCTGATCATCCAGCCGGCCGCGATCGCGCTGAATGCCGTGGATCGTGCCATCGACTGGGTCTACGAGTGGCTCGCCGTGAAGATCGCCCTCGGGGTTTCCTGGATCGTCAGGACCGTACACAGCGGGAACGTCAACCGCTACATCCTCTGGTCCCTCGCGGGGGCCGCGGCTGTCGTTCTCTCGGCCATAGCGCTGTTCGGAGGCACTCGATGAGCGCGATCATCCTCCTGCTTCCTTTCGTCGCGCTGATCACGCTGAATGTCCTCCCGCGGACAGCGCGCGGCGCCTCCTGGGGTATCACGCTCGGCATCTTCGCCCTGCAGACGGTGCTCGCCGCGCTGCAGCCCCTCGGCCTCATCGACTGGTCGTTCCTCGCGCCGCTGCCGAGCCTGCTCTCCTTCACCCTCTCCCTGGATGCTCTGTCGCTGCTTCTGATTGCAAGCGCGGGCATCGCGGGCATGACGGCCCTCCTGGTGGGCCGCGCGACCCTCTCCCATCCCCGCACCCGCTTCATCTTCACCAACCTGCTGCTCGTGGCGCTCATCGGCATGAACGGGATCGCCATGGTGAGCGACCTGTTCACCCTCTGGGTGTTCATCGAGGTGACCTCCGTCGCGGCGTTCATCCTGGTCACCGTCCGCGACGGGAAGCCCGCGCTGGAAGGGGCTTGGAAGTACCTGCTGCTCTCCTCCATCGCCAGCGTCTTCATGCTCGCCTCGCTGGGCTTCTTCCTTCTCTCGGCGGGCGGTGTTTCATTCGCCGAAGCGGCCGCCTCTCTTGCCTCCCCGACGCCCTTCACCTGGGTCGCGGTTGCCCTGTTTCTCTGCGGCCTTTTCGTG
>JBEKVA010000160.1:0-9073 GCA_049514475.1 Spirochaetia bacterium | reverse complement strand
CCACGGAGGTCCCATGGGCGGGTTCGGCATGCCGGCGGAGAAGCCGAAGGACTTCAAGGCGTCGATGAAGAGGCTGGTCGCCTACCTGAAGCCGCACAGGGCCGCCCTGGCAGCCGTGGTGGCGCTCTCCCTCCTCAGCACGCTGTTCGCAGTCTTTGCCCCGAAGATCATGGGCAACGCCACCACGCGGATCTTCGAGGGGCTTGTGGGCATCATGAAGCACACCCCCGGCGCCGGCATCGACTTCAGCTACGTGGGACGGGTGGTCGTCATCCTCATCGCCCTGTACGTGATCAGCTCCATCTTCAGCTACCTTCAGCAGTACATCATGGCGGGTGTGGCGCAGAAGACGGTCTACGACATGCGCAAAGAGGTGAACGCCAAGCTCGCCCGGCTGCCGCTGTCCTTCTACGACGCGCGGACCCATGGTGAGATCCTGAGCCGGTTCACCAACGACATGGACAACATCGCCGGAACCCTGCAGCAGAGCCTCACCCAGCTCATCACCTCCGCCATCACGATTCTTGGGGTGGTGGTCATGATGCTCACCATCAGCCCCCTGCTGACCCTCATCACCATCATCGTGCTGCCCCTGAGCTTCCTGGTGACGCGGATCATCGCCCCTCATTCCCAGAAGCAGTTCTCCGCACAGTGGAAGAACCTTGGGGACCTGAACGGGCATATCGAGGAAATGTACACCGGCCATCCCATCGTGAAGGCCTTCGGCCACGAGCGGCAGTCCGTGGAGAGGTTCAACGAGCTGAACGAGAAGGTGTACGACGCGAGCTGGCGCGCCCAGTTCATCTCGGGCCTGCTCTACCCGGTGATGACCTTCATCAACAACATCGGCTACGTCGCTGTGGCGGTTGCCGGGGGCATCATGGTGACGCGGCGGGCAATTGCCATCGGTGACATCCAGGCGTTCATCCAGTACTCGCGGCAGTTCACCATGCCGGTGGCGCAGGTTGCCAACATCGCCAACATTCTGCAGTCCACCGTTGCATCGGCGGAGCGCGTCTTCGAGCTCCTTGATGAAAAGGAAGAGCTGCCGGACGCCGACCCGGCGCGGGCACTTTCTTCCCCCAGGGGCGAGGTGGCCTTCCAGAACGTCAGCTTCAGCTACCGCGAGGACGCGAAGCTGATCGAGGACATGAATCTCGACGTGAAGCCGGGACAGACGATCGCAATCGTCGGGCCCACGGGCGCCGGCAAGACCACGCTGGTGAATTTGCTGATGCGTTTCTACGAAATCGGCAAGGGCAGGATCACGGTGGACGGTGTGGACATCAGGGACGTGAAGCGCGGCGTCCTGCGCTGCACCTTCGGCATGGTGCTGCAGGATACGTGGCTGTTCAACGGCACCATCAGGGACAATATCGCCTACGGCATGGACGGGGTGAGCGACGAGCAGGTGCGCCAGGCGGCGGTGGCGGCCCACGCGGACCACTTCATCCGCACGCTTCCCGACGGCTATGCGACGGTGCTCAACGAGGAAGCCTCCAACATTTCCCAGGGCCAGAGGCAGCTTCTCACCATTGCCCGCGCCATCCTCATCGACCCCGCCATCCTGATCCTCGACGAGGCCACCAGCTCGGTGGACACCCGGACCGAGGTCCTGATCCAGAAAGCCATGGCCACCCTGATGAAGGGCCGCACGAGCTTTGTCATTGCCCACCGGCTCTCCACCATCAGGGACGCGAAGACCATCCTCGTGATGGACCACGGGAAGATCATGGAGACGGGCACGCACGCGGAGCTCCTCTCCCGCGGCGGCTTTTACGCCGAGCTGTACAACAGCCAATTCACGGGTGCCAGCCTGGAGGCGGAGGCGGTGTAGGGGAGGCCGGCCGCGGCCCGCGGTCCCGCGGAGTGCCACCCGGGGCGCCTGCCCGGGGGAGCCCCGCCGCCTCGTGCGGCGTTGACAGCCCCCGGGCAACCCTGCTACGGTCGGTGGCATGAAAACAACAGGCGATATCATCCGCGCGGCGCGGGCAGCCGGCCTAGGCATACCCGCGTTCAACGTCGCGTACCTTCCCATCATGGAGCCGGTCATCCGCGCCGTGCGGGACCAGGATTCCTTTGCCCTCATCGAGGTTGCGCGCATCGAGTGGATGAAGTTCGGCGCCGAGAGCCCCGCGGCGGTCATGAAGCTTTTCACGAAGCACAGCGACCCGCAGCACGTGCGCATGCACCTGGACCACGTGCCGGTGATCGACGAGGACCACAAGCAGGTCGACTACATGAAGATCATCGCCGAGGCCATAGCCCTGGGCTACCAGTCGGTGATGGTGGATGCATCGCGGCTTTCCCTGGATGAGAACATCAAGGCCACCCGCAAGGTCGCCGACCTTGCCCACAAGACGAATATCCCCGTCGAAGCGGAGCTCGGGGCCGTGTTCGGCCACGAGGCGGGCCCCATGCCTCCCTACGAGGAGCTGTTCAGGACCGGCAAGGGTTTCACCCGGCCCGAAGAGGCTGAGCGGTTTGCAAAGGAATCCGGCTGCGACTGGCTCTCCGTTGCCATCGGCAACGTGCACGGCGCCGTTGGAGAAGCCACCAAGGACCAGAAGAAGGTGGAAGCCCGTCTTTCGCTGGACCACCTGGCGACCCTTTCAAAGGTCACCGGCATCCCGCTGGTCCTCCACGGCGGCTCCGGCATCAAGCAGGAAGACATGCTTGCCTCCATGAAGAAGGGTATTGCCAAGGTCAACGTGGGCACCGAGATCCGCCAGGCATACGACCAGGGCATGAAGGCCAAGGGGACCGTCGTCGGCGCGCAGGATGCCGTCTACGACAGGACCGTCTCACTGGTGAAGGAATGGTTCAAGCTGACCGGCATCCGGGCGAAGATCCTGGCGTAAGTTCAGACCTCCGCGCGCCCCGCACGGAGGTAGTCTTTCATGAGAGGCCACAGGGCCCGGTAGCGCGCGTACCGCTCCCGGTATTCGCGCTGCCGCGCCGGGTCCGGCTCGAAGCGTTCCCCGAGCTCGACCATTGCGCGCACGCCTTCACTCAAGGATGAGAAGGTGCCGATGCCGGTGCCGGCAATGATGGCAGCCCCCAGGCAGCCTGCCTCGCTCACCCGCGCGCGGACCATGGGCTTGCCCAGGATATCGGCGCAGATCTGCAGCCACGCATCCGACTTGCTCCCCCCGCCCACGGCGCGCAGCTCCTTCATCTCGATGCCGGTCTCCGCGATCGAATCCACCACTTCCTTGTGATAGAAGACAGCCCCTTCCATGACGCCCTTCAGGATGTCCCCGCGGGTGGTGTCCAGCTTCAGCCCCACGATCACCCCCGAGGAATCCGGGATGAACTCAGGGGGGCCCGTCATGGTGAAATGGGGGAGGACCACGACGCTGCTGGGGCCCTTCGGCACCTCGCGGATGAGCAGCTCGTACACGTCTTTCCCGCTTTCCTCCGCCGCTTCCTTGTCGGCGCGCGCGAAGGTGTCGCGGAACCATTTCAGGAGCAGCCCGCTCTGGTTATAGATGAAGGAGACGTAGCGGTCCGGTGCCGCGTGGTACTCGGTATTCAGGCCCCAGCGCATCATTGCCGCGGGCGGCTTGCGCTGCGAGAAGACCGGCACGAAGCAGAGGTAGGTGCCCATGCCGCTCATGCCGTAGCCGGCATCGATGACACCGCAGCCCACCGCGTTGGCGCACTGGTCGTGGGTGCCGGCGATGATGGGAGTGCCGACCGGGAGACCCAGCTCGGCCGCCATTTCCGCCGAGACGCCGCCGATCCTGCTTCCCGCCTGCACGGGGTCCGGCAGCTTTGCCAGGTCGATGCCGGCGGCATCGGCGATCTCCTTCGACCAGGTGCGGCGATCAACGTCGTAGAGAAGCGTCCTGCTGGCAAGTGAATGATCCGCGGTGGGCTCGGCGCCCAGCATGAAGGCTACGAACCCGCCCCACAGGAGGAACTTCCACGTGCGCTGGTACACCTCGGGGGTGTTGTCCCTGATCCACATCAGCTTCGGCAGGCTGTACTGGACCCCCAGGATATTCCCGTTGATCCGGTAGAGCTTCTCCGCGCCGATGGCGGAGGAGAGAAGCGGAAGATACTCCTCACCGCGGCTGTCGATCATCAGCAGCGAGGGCCCGAGGATGCGCCGGTCACGGCTGACGGGCACCATCGCCTCTCCCATGGAGGATGCGGCCAGCGCCGTCACGGGATTGCCGCGGGCAGCGCCCACCGCGGCGGCAATGGCGCGCCGTGCCCGCTTCCATACCTCGGTAGGATCCAGCTCCGACCAGCCCGGCTTCGGGCGAACGATGTCGTACTCCTCGTAGGCGAATGCCAGCGGCTTTCCTTCTTCGGAAAAGACCGTTGCCTTGCAGCCCGTGGTGCCGATGTCGATGCCCAGGAGGCTCACTGCCGCGGCTCCACCCCGGCCGGCGTCTCAACGGCGCCGTGGCGGGTGGCCCCGGGGCGCAGCGCTATGCTGTCATGGCCCATCTCCTTGAGGATGCGGGGCAGCTCGCTCCGCGCTTCAGCGATAAGGGAGGCAGGGAAGAACCCGCGATTGCCATAGAAGAGGGCGAATGTCGTCTTGGAGCTTTTCATGCGGGTATACCACTTCCTCAGGGCCCCGTTGTCAAGCGGCAGCGGCACGACCGGCGGGTGATTGTGGACATTTGCTCACTGCACAGGTATCCTGTGTACAAAGGTCGGAAGATGATCAAAAATCCCAAGCGCGCTGAGGTCGCGCGGCTAGCCGGAGTATCTGAATCCACGGTATCGCGCTCCCTGAGCGATTCGCCGCATATTTCATCGGAGAGCAAGCAGCGTGTCCGTGATGCCGCCCAGCGCCTGGGCTATGTCCCTTCCCGCCAGGCCGCCCTTTTCGCCCGGCGGCGCACCTCCACGGTCGGCTTCGTCGTGCCCCACTATGCCACCTTCCCTCCGTTCTCCCGCGCCTACTTTCCTGCCCTCCTGGACGGGGCCGTGCTGGGGGCCGAGGAGCTGGGCTACTCGGTGGCAATCGTGCTGCACAAGGTTGAGGCCGCAACCAGCGACTATTACGGCCTCATCAAGAGCAAGACGTACGACGGGCTTCTGTTCTCCGTCACGCAGGCCGATTTTTCCCCGTTCCATTACCTGAAGGAAAACAACGTCCCCTTCGTGATGATCAACAATTATTGCGACGGCCTGGATTCGGTGGACGCGCGCCCCGAGCCGGGCATGCGCAAGGCATTTGCCCACGCCGCCGATCTTGGCCATCGGAGGATCGGGTACATCACGGGGGACATGGCCTACCGCAATGCCATGGACCGGCTGGAGGTCTTCAAGCGCCTGGCGGAAGAGCACAACATGATCACGAGCATCGCGGAAGGCACCTTCTCCAAGACCTCGGGCCTTCAGGGCACCGCGTGGCTTCTCCAGCAGCGTAATCCACCGACCCTCATCATGACCAGCTCTGATCGAGCGGCGCTGGGGGTGCTGCAGTACTGCGCGGGGCAGGGACTGCGGGTGCCGGAGGACGTGAGTGTCATCGGGTATGACAACCTGCACCCGGCGCAGGACGTTCATCCCTCCCTGTCCACCGTGGATAACCCGGTCAGCCGTGCGGGCTGGGTCGCGGCACAGCTCCTGATAGGCATCATCAACGGCACCGTGGAGAGCCCCGTGCAGAGGTGGCTGGACACGGACTTCGTGCCCCGCGAGTCCACCGCGGCGGTCGCCGCGGGGAAGGGCTCGTGATCTCCCCACCCAGGCCGGTCAGGGTCGGCATAGTTGGGTCGGGCGGCATGGCCGAGTATCACGTGAAGAAGTTCGCCGCGCTCCCCGGTGTCGCGGTGACGGCCTGCTGCGACAGGCTGGCGGACCGCGCGCGAGGGTTCGCTCAGCGTCTGGGTATCCCGCGCTGGTTCGCTTCCGCCGCCGAGATGGCCGGCTCCGGCGAGATCGACTGCATGGCGGAGGCCGTTGCCGACGAGGGCCGCACGGCAGCAGCGCTCGCCGCCCTGGAGCGGCGGATCCCACTTTTCGCCGAGAAACCGCTCGGCCGTTCCCTCGCGGAGGCGCAGGCGTTGCTCGCCGCCGCCCGTGCGGCAGGCGTTCCGGCCATGGTCAATTTCTCGAAGAGAAACGTGCCTGCACTCGCCCTGGCGCACCGCCTGGTTGCCGAGGGAACGATCGGTGCCGTTCGCGGGGGAAGCTTCTCCTACTTGCAGAGCTGGCTTCTTCAAGATGCCTGGGGCAGGTGGGACCAGACCCCGCGCTGGCGATGGCGGGTTTCTCCCGGGATCAGCACCGAAGGGATCATCGGCGACCTTGCAAGCCACCTCTTCGACGCCGTTCGATTCGTTCTCGGGGAGCTCGGCGCCGTGAGCTGCGTCGCCACGACATTCACAGCCGACCCTGCCGAGGACGGCCAGCCGGGAGCCCCAGACACGTGCTCGGCGCTGCTTCAAACGACAGCCGGGGCGGTCGTCACGACCAGGGCGAGCTGGAGGGCGGCCGGATGCCTGGATTGCTTCGCATTCCAGGTCGAGGGGGATTCCGGCACCCTTGCCGCTGATTTTTCATCGTCGCGAACTGTGCTGAGGCATTTCGATTGCGGGACCGGCTCATGGTCTGAGATCGCGGCAGGCGTGTGCCCCTCGACCTACGAGCTTTTCATCGGTTCGGCCAGGTCGGGACGGACCGTCAGCCCGAGCTTTGAAGACGGCGTGGCTGTGCAGCGTGTCATCGAGGCGTGCGTACGCTCTCACCGGGAATCGCGCTTGGTCTCTCTCAATCGCCAAGAATGATGCCCGATGGCGTAATTTGGCCCCCGATGGTACAGTAGAAGAAAAAAAAAACTTGCAATATGTCAAATTCGGGTATAGCATGCTGAGCTATGCACGCGCGTGCATAGCTCGAACGCGCTTGAGTTTGGAGCGTTTTTTCAATTTTCCACTTTTCTTAAGGAGGAAGGATGATGAAGCGTCTAAGCATCGTTCTCTCCACGGTTGTTCTGCTCTTCGCCGCCTCGACCCTGATCGCGGCGCCGAAAGAGCTGAGCCTACTGTGGGCCCAGTGGGATCCTGCTGACTATCTGCAGCAGCTGTGCAATGAGGGTCAGAAGACCACAGGCATCAGCGTGAAGGTCGTCCAGGAGCCCTGGGGATCATTCGGGGATCGGTTCTACACCGCAATGGCGGCGCATGGGACCGAATGGGACATGGTCATCGGTGACAGCCAGTGGCTGGGCACCGGCGCAACAAGCGGGCAGTTTGTCGAACTGACCAAGTTCATGAACGACAACAAACTGGTGAAAACAGTCACGCCCGCAACCCTGAGGTATTACGGAGAATACCCGGTTGGATCCAACAGGTATTACGCATTCCCTGCCGAAGGCGATGCATGCGGTTTCGCGTATCGCACCGACCTCTTCAATGACCCCACGGAAAAGGCGAACTTCAAGAAGAAATACGGCTACGAGCTGAAGGCCCCGGATACCTGGGCGCAGTTTCGCGACATCGCCGAGTTCTTCACCCGGCCCGAGAAGCAGCTCTGGGGCGCAGCCATCTACACCCAGAAGGACTATGATGCCATTACCATGGGCGTTGAGACGGTTCTCTTCTCCTACGGCATGGACTGGCAGGACAAGAACAACAACGTCCTCGGCGTGGTGAACTCCAAGCAGGGCATCGCAGCAGCGCAGCTCTATCACGACCTGTACCAGAAGTTCTCCCCGCCCGGCCTTTCTAACGCGTTCTATTCAGAGATGAATGACGCATACGTCAACGGCAAGGCCGCCATGGTCATGAACTTCTTTGCGTTCCTTCCGATGGTCATCAATCCGAAGCTGAATCCGAAGTACTGGGACAAGACCGGCTACTTCGTGAATCCCGCCGGCCCTACCGGCGCACGCTTCGCAGCCCTCGGCGGACAGGGACTGAGCATCCTGTCGTATCCTAGCAAGGATCGCCAGGCGACGGCCCTTGAGTGGTTGAAGTGGTTCGCCCAGGACAAGACACAGGCCCGGTGGGCCGAGCTGGGCGGCTATTCCTGCAACGTGAAGGCGCTTGAGAGCGATGCCTTCCTGAAGGGCACGCCGTACAACCCCGCGTTCGCAAAGACCATGACGATGGTCAAGGACTTCTGGAACATCCCGGCCTATGGCCCTCTCCTTGCGTCTGCGCAGAAGTGGACGCACCGCTACGTGGTCGAGAATGTCGGCACCGCTGAGGAAGCGATGAACGGCATGGCCCAGGAACAGCAAAAGGTTCTCGTCGATGGCGGATACATAAAGAAATAGTCTCGCGGCTTTCCTTCCGGGGGGGCGGTGCATGAGCCCGCCTCCCGGTTTTTTTTGTATGAAACCGTCCGTGCGTAGCGGCGTGTGCCGTGGCGCGAGAAATCGATCGGAAACGAAAGAGGTAGGGGGTATGCCTTCAACGAAAGCCCAGGGGATCTCGCCCGAAGCGAGCCTCGTCGTACAATCGCGCAGGCACCTCAGCGACCGCGCCATCCAGAATCTTTTCATCTGGCCCACGCTGCTGCTGCTGATCGCGGTAAACCTGTTCCCTCTCCTCTACAGCCTCTACCTGAGCTTCACGAACTTTCTCGCCGTTTCAGGAAAGCCGCCCGCCTGGGTCGGGTTCGAGAACTTCGGCAACATCCTGAACGATCCCGACATGTGGCACTATTTCGCTACGACGGGGCGCTACGCGCTGATGTCCGTGGGGCTGCAGACCCTGATCGGATTCGGCATGGCGATGCTGGTCCGGCGCAAGTTTTTCGGCAGCGGTCTCATCACTACGCTCATCCTCGTGCCCATGATGATTTCTCCCGTCGTCGTGGGTCTGTTCTGGAAGCTGATCTACAACCCCAACTTCGGCTTCTTCAATTTCATCCTGGGCGCGGGAGACGCTGCCAAAGGGGTGGACCTGCTGGCAAGCAAATTCTTCGGGCATTCGCAGCCAGGGCTGGCGCTTCTCGCCGTCGTCATCGTCGACGTCTGGATGTGGAGCCCCTTCGTGATGCTCCTCGTCCTTTCCGGGCTGAACGCAATACCCGAATACCTCTATGAAGCCGCGGCGATCGACCGGGCGAGCCCCTGGTTCCAGTTCCGCCGCAT
>JBEKVA010000159.1:0-9088 GCA_049514475.1 Spirochaetia bacterium | reverse complement strand
GTGGAGCGCGCCCGTTATCTCACGCAGGGCTACAGGAGCCACGAGGCGGAGCCCATGATCGTCCGCCGCGCGCACGCCCTGGCGAGCGTGCTGGAAAACATGACGATCTTCATCCTGCCGGGCGAGCTGATCGTGGGCAAGCAGGCGGGCGTGCTGCGCGCCGCGCCCCTGTTTCCCGAGTACGCCGTGGACTGGATCGTGGAGGAAGTCGACCAGCTTTCCGCCCGCCCGGCTGACAGGTTCGCTGTCAGGGCCGAGGACAGGGAGGAGCTGCTGGAGATCTGCCGATGGTGGAAGGGGAAGACCGTCCAGGATCGCTGCCTTGCCACCCTGCCGCGGGAGGTGCAGGACGCCTACCGGATGGGCGTGCTCTCGGCGACGGGCAACATGACTTCGGGTGACGGGCACATCATGCTCGATTTCCCCCGTGTGCTGGGGGTCGGCGTCCGCGGCATCATGCGCGACGCGGAGGAGCACCTGGCGGCGCTCGACCCCGCCGAGCCAGAGAGCGCGCACCGGCGCGACGTCCTGCGTTCCATTCCCATCGTTTATTCAGCCGTCATCCGTTTCGCGGAGCGCTACGCGGAGCTGGCAGAGAGCCGCGCCGCCGGGGAAGCCGACACGAGGCGGCGGGGGGAGCTGGAGCGGATTGCCCGTGCCGCCCGGCGGGTGCCGGCCCTTCCACCGGAAAGCTTTTTCGAAGCGGTGCAGTCGGTCTGGTTCATTCACCTGATCTCCCAGATCGAAAGCAATGGGCATTCCATGTCCCTGGGCCGGCTGGACCAGTACCTGTATCCCTTCTACCGCCGCGACCGGAGCGCCGGCCTGCTGAGCGACCAGGAAGCGGAGGAGCTGCTTTCCTGCCTCTGGTTGCAGCTGTTCGGCGTCACAAAGATCCGGCCGTGGGCGCACACCCGCTTCAGCGCGGGCGGGCCCACCTACCAGAACCTCACCCTGGGGGGCATGGACGAACGGGGCGCCGATGCGACCAACACGCTGACATTCCTGTGCCTGGAAAGCATTGCGCGAACGCGCCTGCCCCAGCCGAATGTCTCCGTACGGTGGCACAACGGGTCGCCGGATTCCCTCCTGGCCGCGTGCACCAGGATCATCGGCATGGGCTTCGGCATGCCTGCGCTGCACAACGACGAGCTGATGGTCCCCTCGTTGCTTTCCCGCGGGGTGAGCCTGAAGGATGCCCGCGGCTACGCGATTGTCGGCTGCATCGAGCCCATCATCCCCGGCAAGCAGGGCTATCGCTCGGCCGGCATGAGCTTCACCAATTTCCCCAAGATCCTCGAGCTGGCCCTGCACGGCGGACGGGACCCCAAGACGGAGATTCGGCTGCGCCCCGATAATCGGACCCTCGCTTCGTTCACGAGCTTCGAGGAGGTGATGGACGCATTCCGCCTTCAGATGCAGCACTTCGTCCGGCTGCGCATAGCAGGGGAGCAGGTGATCGACGCGGCAATCGAGGAGCTGGTCCCGGAACCGTTCTGCACCGCCCTGGTGCAGGACTGCCTGCGCCGGGGGAAGACCCCGAAAGAAGGCGGCTCGGTGTACGACTTTGTCACCGGTCCTGAAACGGGCGTGACAAATGCCGCCAATTCGCTTGCCGCAATCCGGGAGCTTGTGTTCGAACGCCGGGCGCTCACGGGCGCGGAGCTTGCCGCGGCGCTGGACTCCGATTTCGCCGGGCCCGGTGGGGAGCAGGTTCGGCAGATGCTCCTGAACAAGGCCCCGAAGTTCGGCAACGACGAGGACGCGGTGGACCTGCTTGCCAGCGAGGTCTACATGATCTTCATCCGCGAGCTGGAAAAGTACCGCACGGCCCGCCACGGCCGGGGCCCGGTGGGCTGCATCAGCTACCCCTGCACGGCGACCATCTCCGCCAACGTGCCCAGCGGTCTGCCCGTCGGGGCCTCACCCGACGGCCGGAGGGCCGGCGAGCCGCTGGCGGAGGGTTGTTCCCCGTACCATGGGACCGATCTTCGGGGGCCCACCGCGGTCATCAACTCGGTGGCAAAGATGCCGACGATGCTGATCACCGGCGGGAATCTCCTCAACCAGAGGCTCCATCCCGGCTGCGTTGCCACCGCCGAGGGCCGGCTGAAGCTGGCCGCGCTCATCCGGACCCTCTTCGAGAAGAAGGGCTGGCACATCCAGTTCAACGTCGTCTCCTCGGAGACCCTTCGCGCGGCGCAGCGGCAGCCGGAGAAATACCGCGACCTGGTGGTGCGCGTCGCCGGCTACAGCGCCCTGTTTAACAACCTGGAGCCGGCCACCCAGGAAGACATCATTGCCCGGACCGAGCATGTCCTCTAACGACGCAGCCGACGGGCGGGTGACGATTTTCGAGATCGAGCGCTTTGCCCTCAACGACGGGCCGGGCATCAGGACCGTCGTGTTCTTCAAGGGATGCCCGCTGAGATGCCAGTGGTGCAGCAACCCGGAGTCCCAGGCAGGGGAGCCCGAGCTGTACTACCTTCCCCGGCGCTGCCTGGGCTGCGCGCGGTGCGTGGAGGCCTGCGACCAGGAGGCACTGGCCTTCGCGGGGAGCCTGATGATCGACAGGCAGCGCTGCAATGCCTGCGGGCGCTGCGTCCTGGCATGCAACACGACGGCCCTGTCCCTGGCCGGCCGCTCTCTCTCGGTCGAGGAGGTCTACCGCGAGGTATGCCGTGACGAGGCCTTCTTCCGCAACTCGGGAGGCGGTGTCACGTTCTCGGGGGGCGAGCCCACCGAGCAGCCGCAGGCCCTGCGCATGCTGGCCGAGCTCTGCCACCACGGCGGCCTGCACACCGCCATCGAAACCTGCGGCGTTTTTCCGTGGGAGACGATGCGGGAAACCCTTCCGTCCCTGGACCTGTTTCTCTTCGACATGAAGCACCTGGATCCCTCGCGCCACGCGGAGCTGGTCGGCGCCGGCAACGCGCAGGTGCTGGACAATTTCCGCCGGCTGCTGGAGGCGGGGAAAGACATGGTGGTGCGCTTTCCGCTTCTGCCAGGCATCAACGACGACGAGGGACACCTGGCGGCGCTGGGAGATTTCCTTCTGAAAAACGCGCCCGGCATCCGCGTCGATGTTCTGCCCTTCCACCGGCTGGGAAACGCAAAGTACGCGGGACTGGGGCGAGGGTACACGATGGAGCACGTCGCGGCACCGACGGCGGAGCGGGTGCTGGAGGTGAAGGATTTCTTCCTGCGCCGCGGACTGGCGGCGCGCGTCGAACAGTAATGTCGAGTTGAAAAAGGGGGATCACGATGGGAAAGCTTGTTGGGAAAGCGGCACTGGTGACGGGGGGCGGATCCGGTTTCGGGGAGGCAACGGCGGCTCTCTGGGCCAGGGAAGGGGCGAAGGTCATGGTGGCCGACATCTCCGAGGCGGCGGCCAGGCGGGTTGCCGAGTCCATCTGCAAATCAGGGGGCCGTGCCGAGGCTTTCCGCGTCGATGTCTCCCGGGCCGAGGATGCGCAGAAGATGATCCAGGCCGCCGTGAAGGCTTTCGGACGGCTGGACATTCTTTTCAACAACGCCGGCATTCTTGGGCCGCGCAGCGTCTATACCTCCGAGCTTCCTGTCGCGGAGGCGGAGAAGCTGCTGGCGGTGAACGTGATGGGCGTGTTCCTGGGAACACGGTTCGCAATTCCAGAGATGCTAAAAGCCGGCGGCGGCTCGATCATCTCCACGGGGTCGGACAGCGCATTCCTGGGAAACCGCGGACTTTCGATGTATTGCGCAACGAAGGGGGCCGTTCTGGCTTTCATGCGCGCGGTGGCCATGGAGTATGCGCGCCAGGGGATTCGGGCAAACACCGTCAGCCCGGGCGCGGGAAAAACGCCTATGCACGCCGAGCTGATCGACGGAAACAGGGAAGCCTGGCGGCAGGTTGAGGAGGCCATCCCGGTCGGCAGGTCCTGCTACCCCGAGGACCTTGCCAGGGCCGCGCTGTTTTTCGCCTCTGATGACTCCAAGTACATAACGGGTGCCAATCTCATGGTCGACGGCGGCTGGTCGGTGAAAGGCCTGTAAACTCAAAAAAAGATTGACAGGTGGTTCCGGAGGCCTTATTATCGACAATCACTAAGTCTGTTATTGATATTATCATACAATAGGAGTGATGAATGTCGGAGCGCAGAATTGAGGATATCCGGCACAGGAGAAAGTGGCACATCTGGCTGGTTCTCATCGTTGCCCTCATCGCCACGCTCTTCCCGATCTTCTGGATGCTCCTTACTAGCGTGAAATCGAGCACCGATATCACCACCGCCACACCTGTCTGGATTTTCAAGCCGACCCTCGAGCACTACAAGTCGGTGCTGATCCAGGAAAGCGAGACGCAGAACTTCGAAAGCGGCCAGCAATCCATCGTCGGGATCCAGACCTTCGACTTCTACAAGTACCTGATCAACAGCCTGGTGATCTCGATATCGACCACGGTGCTTGCCATGGTCATCGCGTACCCCGCAGCCTACAGCCTGGCGCGCTACCGGACCCTGGGGAACAACTACTCCTTCTGGGTGCTTTCCATCCGCATGCTGCCGCCCGTCATATTCCTGATCCCGATCTCGATCCTGTTCGCCCTCTACAACCTGTCCGACACGCGGCTGGGGCTGGTCATCGCGTACCTGACGTTCAACATTCCCTTTGCCTGCTGGATCATCAAGAGCTTCATCGAGGACATCCCGATGGACCTTGAAAAGGCGGGCTACATGGACGGGTACTCGCGGTTCCAGGTGATGACCCGCATCGTCTTCCCGCTGACCCGCTCCGCGGTGGCCGCGGTGATGATCATCTGCTTCATATTCTCGTGGAACGAGTTCCTCTTCGCGATGGTCATCTCGTTCATCAAGGCGACGCCCCTCACCGCCGGGGTGGGCCTGTTCGTCACCGGGTACGGCATCCGCTGGGGAAGGATTTCCGCCGCCGCGGTGATCGCCATCATCCCGACGGTGGTGGTGGGCCTGATCGGCCAGCGCTACCTGGTGCGCGGCCTGACAATGGGCGCGGTGAAATGACAACGAGAAATCCGCGGAGTACCGCAGCAAGAGGATAGCAACGTGGCTGAGATTGCGCTTCGCAACGTGTGGAAGATCTATGGGAAGACTGTTGAAGCCGTCAAGGACATGACCCTGTCGGTCAAGGACGGCGAGTTCGTGAGCCTCCTGGGACCCTCGGGGTGCGGCAAGTCCTCGACGCTTCGCATGATCGCCGGCCTGGAGGAGATCACCCGCGGGGAGCTTGCCGTCGGCGGACGTCGGATCAATGACGTCGAGCCGGGCGAGCGCGACGTGGCCATGGTCTTCGAGAACTACGCCCTGTTCCCGCACATGAGCAGCTATGACAACATCGCCTTCCCGCTGACACTTCGCGGGGAGGACAAGAAGGTGATCAGGCGGAAGGTGGAGGAGATCAGCAAGCTCCTCGACCTGGACGGCCTGTTGAAGACCCTGGCGGTGAACCTCGGCGGCGGGGAAAAGCAGCGCGTCGGCATAGCGCGCGCCCTGATCCGCAAGAGCTCGGTCCTCCTGATGGACGAGCCCATCTCCCATCTGGACGCCGATCTTCGGGCGCGGACCCGGGGCGAGCTTGCCCGGCTGCAGCGCGTGCTGGGCATCACCACCGTCTACGTCACGCACGACCAGCTGGAGGCGCTGGCCATGTCCGACAGGATCGCGGTCATGAGCCTCGGGGTCGTGCAGCAGTTCGGCACCCCCGATGAGCTGTACAACCACCCGGCGAACCAGTTCGTGGCCCGATTCATCGGGGAGCCCCCGATGAACTTCATCCCCTGCACGCTGCGGAGGGAAGGGCAGGGGAGCGTGCGCCTGGTCACCGCGGGCGGGGGATTCGACCTCCGCCTGGCAGGGGAGCGTGCCGCCCGCATCGATCCCGCCTACGCGGGCGGCGAGGTGACATTCGGAATCCGGCCCATCGATTTCGAGGTGGCGCAAGGCGTCGCCGGGGGCCCGTCGGGCACGACCGTGAAGGCCAGGGTCCTCAACTACGAGGCCGGCTGCGAGCATTCCTACCTGGAAGCGAAGGTCTGCGAGTACACGGTCCTCGTGGAGTGCGCCCCGACCCAGCATTTCAGCGAGGGGGACACCATCACGCTCGACATGGAGGCCAGCCGCTTCCACCTGTTCGACCGCACCAGTGGGAACACCATCATGAAGCGCGTCGCCGGAGAGACGCGCGAACGAGAGACGAGGTAGCGGCATGGGCATCGAGCTGACCCTTGAGGGGATCACGAAAAAGTACGGGGAGGTCACGGCGGTCAACCAGCTGGCCTTCACGGTGAACAACGGGGAACTGTTCGCGCTGCTGGGCCCCTCGGGTGCGGGCAAGTCGACGACCATCAACCTGATCGCCGGCATCGAGAAGCCCGACACGGGGGACATCAGGGTCGGCGGGAAGTCCATCCAGGAGCTACGCCCACAGGAGCGGGATTTCGCAATGGTCTTCGAAAGCTACGCGCTGTACCCGCACATGACGGTGGCGGACAACATGGCGTTCCCCCTGCGGGCGCCCACCCGCGCAACGCGCTACACGGCCCAGGAAATCCGGCGGCGGGTCGACGAGACGGCCCAGGTGCTGGAGATCGGCGAGCTTCTGCAGCGCTACCCGAAGGAGCTCTCCGGTGGGCAGAAGCAGAGGGTCGGCCTGGGGCGTGCCCTGGTGCGGGACTCGCAGCTTTTTCTCCTCGATGAGCCGATTGCACACCTGGATGCAAAGCTCCGCCACCACATGCGCGGTGAGCTGAAAAGGATGCAGAAGAAGTCGGGGCGCACCACCGTGCTGGCAACCCCTGACTACGCTGAGGTGGTGGCCATGGCGGACCGCGCCGCCGTGCTGAACCACGGGGTCATCGAGCAGATCGGGACGCCGATCGAGCTTTTCAACCGGCCGCTCAACGTGGTGGTCGCGCAGGCCATCGGGGAGCCGCCCATCAACCTCCTGGACTGCGAGGTGGCGTGCCGTGACGGCCGCCTGCTCCTCAACGGCGCAGGCTTTTCGGTGGCGTGCAACGACCGCCTGCAGGCGCTGCTGCAGCACCTGCCCGCCGGCATGGCGGTGAGCCTGGGAATCCGGCCCAGCGAAATCGCCATCCACCGCGACCCCGCCGAAGGGCTGATCCGCGGGGAGGTCTATGTGTTCGAGCCGCTGGGAGGGGAAGCGGTGGCCACGGTGAGCGTGCAGGGCAAGCTGGTGAAGGTGCTCTGCTCCTGGTCGAGCGCCTTCAGGATCGGGGAGCCGGTGTCCCTCAGCTTCGACCTGGATACCGTGCACGTCTTCAATCGGGACACGGGTAAGGCATTCTATGCCTGATCGTGCAAATACTGGACAAAGGGGGAGAGGATGAACAAGAGAATCATCGCGATTCTGCTCTGCTTCGCACTCGCGCTCGTCGTCACCGTCAGCGGCATGGCGGCGCCGAAAAAGGTGACCATCACCGTGCAGATGTTCTCCGGGCCCGAGTACGATGCCATGGCGCCGACGGCCAAGTACTGGAACGAGAAGTACTCCGCCTCCACGGGTATCACCGTCAATGCCGTGGCGCTCAGCCGTATGGGCTACCAGGAGAAGATGCAGTCCCAGCTTGTGGCAGGGCTGCGGGATCCCGACCTGGTACACCCGTTCAACATGCAGCTGGGCAAACTGCGCCCCTATCTGGAAGACCTGCGGCCGTACCTCGCCAAGTCTGACATCATGACGGGTCCCGACGGGGAGAAGTACTCCATCGACGGGCTCCTGGAAGTGGCAAAAGCTACCGTCACCACCAACGACGGGGCGATCCTCGGCATGCCCAAGGACATGAGCGAGCTGCTGGTCTATTATCGCAAGGACATCATCACCAAGCCTCCCGAGACGTGGCCCGAGCTGGTGGAGATGGCCAAGAAGTACACCAAGAAGGTCAACCCCAGCTCCCCCACCGAGTACGGCGTGGTCATGAACGGCAAGTATGAGAAGTGGACCTACTGCTCGGGCCTGGAAGCCCTCTGGCCGGCCGGCTACGAGATCTTCAAGCCGGGTGACAAGGAGATCGCGGACCCCAGCGCGGATGCCGTGAAAGCGTTCAAGATCTACGAGGACCTGAACAAGGCCGGCGCGCTGTACCCGGGGTTCGACAACACCGAGTACCCCGAGATCTCTGCGGCCCTGGAGAGCGGCAATGTGGCCATGGCCGTGCAGTGGAACGCCAACTACTTCTCCCTTTCCAACAAGGAAATGTCGCCGAAAGTGTACGACAAGATCGCCCTGGCCGCGCCCCCCGGGTGGAAGCAGTCTGATGGCAAGATCAAGCGGTCCATGTACGTGCAGACCATCAACCTCGCGCTGAACAAGAAGTCGGCGAACAAGGACGCGGCCATGAAGTTCCTGGCATGGTCGTCCCTGGGTGAAGGGGCCATCCTGTACGCCAAGTTCGGGGGCTCGTCTCCCATCAAGAAGGTCTGGCTGGCGAAGGACGCCATGATGCCCTACCCCGTGATCGCACCGATGGTCCAGCAGTACGGCCGCTCGCTGCCCATGCACGACTACATGAGCGAGCTGGTCATGATCGGCTCTTCCTGGTTCCAGAAAGTGGGCATCGGAGGGGCCACCGCCGAGCAGGCCGCAAAGGGGCTGCCGGAGGAGATGGACTCTTTCATCAAAGCGAGGTAGGCGGCGGGGCTTTCCCCGCGGACTGCATCGAATGAACAGGGGGGGCGGGGCATCCCGCCCCCTCATGAGAGCGTAGGCAAAAGAGGAGTCGAGAAATCACCATGGAAGCCACACCTGCCTTGATGACGGTGAGACGAGGCGGCGTATTCAGCCGATTCGTTGAAAACACCTTCAAGTACCTGATGATAACGCCGATGACGATCATCCTCGTCGCCATCTCGATCTACCCCTTCATCTTTGCCGTTCGCCTGGCCCTGACCAACGCGGGCACGATGAACCTCAACGCGCCGAAGTGGGTCGGGCTGATGAACTTCTACAACATCCTCATCTCGGGACGCTTCTGGGAATCCACGGTCCTCACGGTTGTCTACGTGGCAGCCGCGCTGATACTGGAGATCACCCTGGGGATGCTCCTGGCCATCCT
>JBEKVA010000158.1:0-9141 GCA_049514475.1 Spirochaetia bacterium | reverse complement strand
GTGCCCCGTGAGCCGCCGTAGGACGGAATCAGGTACCTGGTTGCGCAGCGTGGTGTTGAACCAGTGGCGGCAGGAGTGGAACACGATGTTCCGCTCCACGCGGGCGGCCTCGGTTACGCCGATGCGGCGCAGTGCGCTCTTGAAGTTGGTGAGCACGACGTCCGGGGCGATCGGCCTCTCCAGGTGGTTCAGGTGCGCCATGATGTAGTCCTCCGACCGCGGGGCCGGAGATGCGGTCCGCCAGGCCTGCAGCGCCTTCCGCGCCGGCTCGGGCAGGGGGACGTCGCGGGCGCTGCCGTTCTTCGTCGTGGGGCGGTCGCCGTCTATGAGCACGTAGCTCCGATGGACATGCACCAGGTCCTCCGCGATATCGCCCCACCGCAGGGCGCGGATCTCGCCTAAACGCATCCCGCACAGACTGCCGAGGGTGATGGCCACCCGGATACGCGGGTCTATGTCCTCCAGGGCAAGCAGCGCGCGCAGCTCGGCGACGGTCAGGATCCCGCGGCGCTTGTGGTCCTCGTGGTACGGTCTGGCGATGCTGAGAGGATTCCAGGGGAGGCGTCGCTGTTCGGCGAGCCAGTTCAGTGCGCTGTTCACGCACTGCCGCGCGGCGTTGACTGTGTGGGGCGAACGGCCGTCTGCCCTCATCCTAGCCATCCAGTCAGAAAAGTCTGCCGCGGTGATATCGAGGATCCGCCGCTCCCTGAAGTACGGCCGGACGTGGAGCTCCACGAGCTGGGCCGACTTGCGGCAGTGGCTTCGGCTCATCATTCCGCCGCGAGCCAGCTTGTCGCGGACGTAGGGACTCCGCTCGTAATCCCAGAAGGAAAGCAGGAAGTCCACGAGCCGCGGGTCCTCGGTCGCTCCGTCTATGCCGGCCCGCAGCAGCTCGAAGGCGTAGGCCCGCGCGGCGGCTTTCGTCGTCTTTCCCGTGGACCTGGCGATGCCGTAGCGGCCGGTCCCGTGTTCGCGAAGCCGCACGTAGTAGACGGGCGCCCCGCGTTTCCGCGGACGCCGGTACAAGGCAAATGGCGATCGGTTGGACATAGCACCCCCTCCAGAGTCACATTTGAGGTGACACCAGGTGATTTTAGGGTGCTATCCAGCCTTTCCGCATTTGCCCTTATTGCGCCAATTCTCGGCTTTGTAGGGACTTGCTGTTTGGGCTCTTCAGCACAAGATCAAATGGGCAATGGCAGATTCGAACTGCCGGCCTATGGCTCCGGAGGCCATCGCTCTATCCAACTGAGCTAATTGCCCAAAAAAGAAGAACGTGCAATTCTCACTCTCGCACGCTTCTCAACGATACTCGGGGGGCATCCGTTTGTCAACCGAAGGGTCGTCGCGAGCAGCGGAGCAGGGGCGTGCAGCGCGCGAGGAGCGCACTCAGACAGCATGGAAACGATAATACTGGCCTCGGGTTCGCCCCGCAGGCGGGAGCTTCTCACAAAGGTGAAGCTGCCGATCAAGGTCATCCCGCCGGACATAACGGAAGACCACACCGCGTACAGCTCGATCCCCGAGCTGGTTGCGCGTCTCTCCCGGAAAAAGGTGGAAGCCATCCTGGGATTGTTCAAAACAGAGTCTCCCCGCTGGATCCTCGGCCTCGACACGGTGGTAGAGGTGGACGGAAAGGTCCTCGGCAAGCCTTCAGGGCCCGAGGAGGCGGAAACCATGCTCCGTTTGCTCTCTGGAAAGGTGCATCGTGTGTACTCGGGCCTCACCCTGCTGGTGGAGCGGGGCAAACCGCTCGAGCAGGAAGTGGTAACCACCGAGGTGAAGTTCCGCGAGCTGACACCCGGCGAGCTGCGTTTCTACCTTGATACCGGCGAATGGGCGGGAGCGGCCGGTGGCTACCGTATCCAGGAGCGGGGCGCCTTTTTCGTCGAATGGATCCGCGGGTCCTACAGCAATGTCGTAGGCTTGCCACTGGAAGCGTTTTATGGCATCTTGGTGAGGAACGAATACCATTTTTGACCCTTTCTATCTCACCTTCCCGTATGGGGCGGGTGTATAAGCCAAAGAGAGAGGGGAAGGAGGACCATCTTGGCTGTTGTTACCATGAAAAACCTTCTCGAGTCCGGAGTCCATTTCGGGCACCAGACGAAGAGATGGGACCCGAGGATGAAAAAGTACATCTTCGCGGAACGCAACGGGATCCACATCATCGATCTGCAGAAGACCATCGTGGCCATCAAGGATGCCTACGAGGCGGTCCGCAAGACGGTGCTGGCCGGCAAAACGGTGCTCTTCGTCGGCACGAAGAAGCAGGCGCAGCAGACGGTGGAGCGCGAGGCGAAGCGCTGCGGCATGTACTTCGTGAACAACCGCTGGCTCGGCGGGATGCTCACCAACTTCTCTACCATCAAGAAGTCCCTCCTGCGGCTGAAAAAGCTGGAAAAGATGGAGGTTGATGGCACTTTCGAGAACCTGACGAAGAAAGAAATCGCCCGGCTCATGAAAGAGCGCTCCCAGCTGGAGAAGAACCTGGGCGGCATCAAGGAAATGAAAGAGCTGCCCGGCATTGTGTTCATCATCGACACGCGCAAGGAGTCGATTGCCGTCACGGAAGCGCGCAAGGTGAATGTTCCCATCGCCGCGGTGGTGGACACCAACTGCAACCCCGAAGGCATCACCTTCCCCATCCCCGGCAACGACGACGCCATCCGCGCCATCAACCTTTTCGCCCAGATCATCGCCAACGCGGTCATCGAGGCGGAGAACGAGGTCGGCCTGGAGGTCGTGGAGACCCTGCAGGAGGAAAAGGGAGAGGAAGAGTTCGCCGAGGCCATCGACAAGGGCGAGTTCGCCTCCCAGTCCAAGTACGACCAGGAAGAGCTGGAGAAGGTTCCTGTGGCCGCCGCGCTGGGCGCCGCCGCGCCGGAGGAACCCGCGACCGGCTTCACCGACAAGGACTACTCCAACTACAACCCCGACGAGGCGAAAAAGGATGATTCTCCTGCCGTCGAAGAGCCGGAAATTGACGAAGACAAGCTGTACAAGGAATAAGGGACAGAGAGAAGAAAGATGGAGATCAAGGCTACCGATGTGAAGAAGCTCCGGGAAAAAACCGGGGCGGGGATGATGGACTGCAAAAACGCCCTGTCCAAGACGGACGGGGATTTCGACAAGGCGGAGCGCCTGCTCAAGGAGCAGGGTCTGGCCGCCGCCGTGAAGAAGAGCGACAGGGTGACCAACAGCGGGAAGATCTTCGTGAAGGTCCTCCCCACCAAGGGCATCCTCCTCGAGCTTACCTGTGAGACGGATTTCGTGGCGCGCAACAGCTTGTTCCTGGAGCTGGGAGAAGCGCTGATCGCGAAGGTCGCGGCGCAGAACCTCACGGCCCCGACCGATGAACTCGAGCTCATGGTGAAAGAGACCATTGGCAAGATCAAGGAGAACATGCAGCTGCGGCGCATCGTCACGATGCCCGTCTCTGCCGCCGAGGCCCTGGTGGAATACGTCCACGACAACAGGATCGGCGTCATGCTGCGCTTCACCCTCAGCGACCCCAAGCTCAAGGACAACCCGCGGGTGAAGGAGATCCTCTTCGACAGTGCGCTGCACGCGGCCGCCTTTGCTCCCCTGTTCCTTTCCAAGAACAAGGTGAGCCCCGCGTTCCTCAAGGAGCAGGAGGAGATCTTCGCCAAGCAGGCGGAAAACCTGAACAAGCCGGCGAACGTGCTCCAGGGGATCATCAAGGGCAAGGTGTCCAAGATGCTTTCCGAGATCTGCTTCCTCGAGCAGCCATTCGTGAAGGACGACAAGCGCAAGATGTCAAAGGTGCTGGAAGACCTCTCCAAGGAGGTCGGCGGCACGATCACCCTGGCGGATTACGCGTACCTGAAGCTTGGCGGGGAATGAGGGCGCAGGCAGGCCCTTTTCTGTACACGCGCACGTGGCCGGGCTCACGGGGCGGCCATGCCGCGTGCGCTTTGATCGCGCGGACCGCGCAAGCAGGGAACGGGAGCGCGGTCGGGACCGCGCAAGCAGGGAACGGGAGCGCGGTCGGGACCGCGCAACCAGGGAACGGCGAGCGCGGTCAGGAATCCTGAAGGAGGTTCTCGTATGACGAGGGACAAGATCAGGAGCCAGGCGGAGGAGCGGATGAAGAAGAGCATCGCCTCCCTCCAGGAAGAGTTCAAGACGCTGCGTGGCAGCCGGGCATCGCAGTCGCTGTTCGAAAAGATCCGGGTCGAGTATTACGGCAACAAGGTCCCCCTGAACCAGGTGGCAACCATCTCGATCCCCGAGGCGCGGCTGGTCATCATCCAGCCCTGGGACCGCTCGGTGCTGTCGGACATCGAGAAGGCCATCCAGAAGTCGGAGCTCTCCGTCAACCCCAACAATGACGGCAAGGTGATCCGCATCAACATTCCTCCTCTCACCGAGGACCGCCGCAAGGAGCTGGTGAAGCTCACCAAGAACACCGCGGAACAGTCCCGCGTCTCCGTGCGCAACGTGCGGCGGGACGCCAACGAGGAGATCAAGAAAGCCAAGGCGGATTCCGAGCTCAGCGAGGATGACGCGAAGAAGGCCACCGACGAGATCCAGAAGCTCACTGACAAGTACATCGAGGAAATCAACAAGCTCCTGGAGTCCAAGGAAAAGGAAATTCTCGAGGTGTGAGCGCCTCGCCGGATTCACGCCCCTCGAGCGAAGCGGCGCCCCGCGACCTTGGGGCGCCGACATCTCCCGCGAAACTCCCCCGGCACGTGGGCATCATCATGGACGGTAATGGCAGGTGGGCCAAGGCCCGCGGTATGCGGCGCATCGAAGGCCACCGCGAGGGCGGCCAGGCCGCCAAGCGCGTGGTTGCCGCGGCGGCGGCAGCCAGGCTGCGCTACCTCAGCCTGTACGTCTTTTCCACGGAGAACTGGACGCGCGCCGAGGAGGAGGTGTCCTACCTCATGTTCCTGGTGCGTTCCCACCTTCGCAAGGAGTACGATTTCTATCGCCGGCACGAGGTACGGATCGTGCACAGCGGCGACCTGGAACACCTGCCCCCCGATATCGTGACGGAGATCAAGGAGGTGGCCCGCGACACCGCGGAGTTCACCGGCCTGACGCTGAATCTTTCCATCAACTACGGCGGCAGGAACGAGATCATCAGGGCGTTCAACAGGTTCGCCGAACGCGGGGCGCGGGGCCCCCTCACCGAGGAGAGCTTCCGCGGCTTCCTGGACCACCCGGAGCTCCCCGACCCCGATCTCATCATCAGGAGCGCAAACGAGCATCGGCTTTCCAATTTTCTCCTCTGGCAGTCAGCCTACGCGGAGCTGTATTTCAGCCCGAAGCTGTGGCCCGACTGGACAGGGGAGGACCTGAACGACGCCCTCGCCGAGTACAGCAGGCGATCCCGAACCTTCGGAGGCGCGACGTGAACTGGAAGGGTTTCCTCTCGCGCATGCTCCTCATCGGGGTGGCGTTCCCCGTCCTGGGCGTGCTGATCCTCGTTCTCCCCCAGCTGCACCACCTGGGATTCAACCTCGTCGTGGTGGCCGCCAGCGTGATTGGGTCACTGGAGATGAGCGCGCTTTTCCGCGCGCGGAAGATCCCCACCTCCACGATCATCGCGCCGATTCTCGCGGCCACCCTGCCGGCGGGAACGTACCTGGAAATCATGGGCCTGCTGCCGGCAGGGTGGATGCTGGTATGGCTTCCAGCGGCGATAGGGGTCATCCTCGTGCGGGCGGTGCTCTTCCCCGAGGGAAAGCAGTTTGCGGAGGTCCTGGGGTACTCCTCCTCGTCGACTTTCTCGATCCTCTACCCGGCGTTTTTTCTTTCCTGGCTGGTGCGTATCTCCACCCTGCCGCGTCCGTCTCTCTCCATCCTCCTTTTCCTCTGCCTGGTGTTCGGAAACGACATGGCGGCCTATTTCGCCGGAAGCCTCTGGGGCAGGTCGACGCGGCTGAATCTCCCCGTGAGCCCCCAGAAGAGCGCGGTGGGGTTCATCGCGGGCTTCGTGGGCTCGATGATCATCGTCGGGCTGTTCATGCTCATCGTGCCGGGCTTCCCGCCCTATGGCATCGGGCTGAACATCGCCCTCGCCCTTTCGACAGGAGCCGCCGTGATGCTGGGCGACCTGCTGGAGAGCGGGCTGAAGAGGTCGGCCGGCGTCAAGGATTCCGGCATCGTCATTCCGGGCCGCGGAGGCATGCTCGACTCGGTGGATTCGATGCTCCTGACGGCACCGCTTTTCTACTCGTTCTTCGCCCTTGTCGGGCAGCTGTCATGAGCGGCCGGGGCGGAGGCGCTTTTAAGACAATGAAGGGATCTGCATGATAGTCACGTTTCTCCTCGGCATCATCGGTCTCGGCCTCATGGTCTTCATCCACGAGCTGGGGCACTTCGTCGCGGCAAAGATGAACGGCGTTGAAGTTGAAACCTTCGCCCTCGGCTGGGGACCACGCCTGGTGGGATTCAAGCGCGGGGGGACCATGTACCAGATCTCCTGGTTTCCCATTGGCGGCTATTGCAAGATGAAAGGCGAGCTGGTGCCCGGGATAGCCGGCGGGGGAGGGGAGGCCGCGGCCGCGGCGGAGACCGAGAAGGTGAAAGGCTCGTTCCTCTCTGCCGCCCCGTGGCGGAGGATCGTGATCGCCGCCTTCGGCCCCCTGTTCAACCTTGTTTTTGCGTTCATCATCTTCGCCATCATCTGGGGTGTCGGCTTCTCGCTGTACTCCACCGACAACCGCGTCATCCTTGCCACCGACTATTCGCTGAACGATTTCCGCACCCCGCCGCCGGCCCAGGTCGCCGGCCTGAAGACGGGGGACCGCGTCGTTGCAATAGACGGCGCGCCGGTGGAGAAGTTCCAGGACATACTGGAAAAGGTGTCGGTCGCGCCCGGGAGGAAGTTCACCTTCACCGTCGAGCGGGTGGAGAACGGCGCCCCGCGCACCCTGAGACTGAGCATGGCCCCCGAGCTGGACAAGGACTCGGGAGCGGGAAGGATCGGCATCTACGCGTGGGTCGACCCCGTCGTCGACTCGGTCACCCGCGGCAGCGCCGCCGCGATTGCCGGGCTTCGCAAGGGGGACAGGATCGTCTCCGCCAACGACCGTCCGGTCCTCAACAGCATGGACATGCAGGCCGTTCTGGGGGGAAAACCGCAACGGCTGCTGGTGGATTTCGATCGGGAGGGAAAGAGGGAATCGGCATCGCTGGTGCTCGTCTATGACGAGAAAGGAAGCCCCAACCTCGGCATCACCTTCGCCGCGCGCGTGTATCACACGCCCCGCCTGGGGGTGGGCGGCGCCCTGGCCAAGAGCGCCGATGAAACATGGTCAACGGTCACCCTCACCATCAAGGGCATCGGGCTCCTGTTCCAGGGCATCAAGCTGCGCAATGCCGTTGCCGGGCCGCTCCGCATTACCTATTACATCGGGACGGCTGCCACCAGCGAGCTGCAGCTCGGGTTCTGGGCCGGTCTTGTCTCCTTTTTCCGAATACTGTCGTTCCTGAGCGTCGTGCTGTTCCTGATGAACCTCCTGCCCATACCCGCCATGGATGGAGGGCAGATCATCCTGTTCCTCGTGGAAATCGGCCGCGGCAGGCCGGTGCGTTCTCGGCTCATCTGGAGACTGCAGATGATCGGCTTCTCGCTGCTGATCATGTTGAGCCTGTATGTCACCTTCAGCGATGTCCTGTTTTTCATGGGGAAGTGAGCACGTATGACTTCAAAAACCCGTCACATCGCCTGTTTCTGCGAGAGCTCGTTCGACGCCGAGATTCCCGAATCCGCAGACCTTGCCGCGGATGCCGGTGTCGAGGAGCAGATCCTCAGCGGGGATTTCATGGCCGTGAACTGCCCCGCCTGCGGCAAGCGTCTCACCCCCGAGTTCCCCTTTCGTCTCACGGGCGTGAAGACCGCGGGGGAGCTGTTCATGGTCCCCGAGGCTGACCGTGGGCCGTACCTCCTGGGCACCCTCGACTATTCTCTCGGCAGCCCGGGACGCGTCGTGATCGGGTTCCCCGAGCTCGCGGAGAAGGTTCTCATCTTCGGCCGGGGACTCGATGACCGGGTGATCGAGATCATGAAGTACTACCTTCTCACCGGCGCTGCCGGCCCGGACACGGAACCCGAAGGGGATGTGTCCCTGCTGTATCGCGGCGAAGAGGATGGCAAGCATCTCTTCCACATCCTTGGCATGAAGGAAGGAGAGGTGGGCGTGGCGCGCCTTGCAGGGGGGATTTACACGAAGATCGCCGCGGACCTGGAGCATCGGGTCCTCGAGGAGCCGTTCGAGGACTTCTGCCAGCCGCCCTGGGTGTCGCTGCGAAAGGCGGGGACCGGGTCATGAGGAGGGCTCTCGGCTTTCTCCTCGGCGCTTCCCTGATCCTCGCATCAGCCTGCCGGGGATTTCCCGAAGGAGCTTCGGAGCCCCAGGCGCGCTGCGTCGTGAATACCGGGCACACCGGTGCCGCGCTGGGTCTCGCCTTCGATGCAAGGAGCGGCCTTCTTTTCAGCTCTGGTGATGATGGCACCGTGCGTCTTTGGGACCCCGCGCAGGGCATCCAGGTGCGCAAGCTCCAGGTGACGCAGCTGGGCGCGCGTCAGCTCGCCGTGAACCCCGCGGCGCCCCAGCTAGCCGTCAGCGTCACCGACGGCACCGGCTCCTTCTTTCTCTCCGTGTGGGACTGGGAGCAGGAACGGCAGCTCTATCGGCTTCCCCTGAAGGAAGAGCCCCTGTTTCTCCGCTTTTCAGCACAGGGGACCTACCTGGTGTACGCCGAGTCCGGCTGGCAGAGCCTCAGGATCCTCAATGCGCATGACGGCACCGTGGTCCCTTTTCACCCCGAGGGGTTCGGCATTGTCGGGTTCGCCGAGATGTCACGCTCGGAAAAGACCCTCATGACCTACCAGGTGTCGGGGAGCATCTCCTACTGGGACCTCGCGACAGGCCAGCAGACCCTCGATCTCCCCGCTGTTGCCTATCTCTCCCGCATAAGGATCTCCTCCGATCGCCGCTTCATCGTCGGCTCGACGGGACGGGAGATCGTCCTGGTGGACGCGGTGACAGGGGCCGCAAAGGCCCGCGCGAAGGTGCCCGCTGTTGCTTCCCTCGACATATCGGCAGCCGGGGGTGAAGTGTCGGCAATCGGGGCCGACGGCCGCATCATGAGATGGAGCAT
>JBEKVA010000157.1:0-9183 GCA_049514475.1 Spirochaetia bacterium | reverse complement strand
TCGGAGATGGTCGCCCTGGACCGCGCGGCTCTCATGGGCGGTGAGCGGCCGGCGGGTGACCTGCTGCTGCAGGTCGAAGGCAGCGCAATGAAGAACACGCCGGTGGCGGCCATCGGCGGCCGCGCCCTGCACGAGAACGGGCTGGAAAGGCGGGTGCGCTGCATTGTGTGCCCGGCATCCTGCTCCGTGCGCGTGAACGAAGAGGGCGGCGCGATCACGACCCGGGGGGCCGGCTGCGAAAAGGGACGCCGCTACGCCGTGCAGGAATACAGCGACCCGCGGCGGGTGTTCACCTCGGCGGCGGAGCTTCTGGACGGCGATGCCGCCCGCATCTCGGTGCGCTCCAGCGCCGCCATCCGCCGGGAAGACTGGAGGCGTGCGGTGGAAATTGCGGGGTCGCTCACCGTGCGCGCCCCGGTCAAGTGCGGGCAAGTGCTGGTCGCCGAGTTCCTCGAGCCTGGGAACAGCCTGATCGCTACGCGATCGACGGACAAATGATGGGGCGAGGGCGCGGGAAATGCGGGACGGGTTCCCGCCTGACCCCGCTCTGAAAAACGAAGGAGGAGTCATGAAAGCAGCTGTGTACAATCGGGAACTGGGCGCCCCGGAGATCATCGAAAGGCCGATACCCGAGTTCGGAGAGGACGAGATACTGCTGAAGCCGATCTCGGTCGGGGTCTGCGGCAGCGAAGTGCTCGGCTACCGCCTTTCGGGACCGGGCAGCTTCGGGCACGAGCCCGCGGGGTTCGTGGAGCGCATCGGCAGGAACGTGAAGAACGTGAAGGAAGGCGACAGGGTGTTCATCCACCACCGGGTGCCCTGTTTCGTCTGCCATTACTGCCGGCGCGGGCATCACGCGATGTGCGCGCAGTACCTCGAGATGGGGTTCGACCCTTCCGCCTACGCTGAGTATACCCGCGTGAAAGCGCGGAACATCCAGTATGACACGATCATCCTCCCCGACCACGTCAGCTTTGACGAGGGGTGTCTTATAGAGATCCTCTCCTGCGTATGGCGCACAATGAAGCGGGCGCATGTCTATCCCGGCGACACCGTGATGATCGTGGGGGCAGGTTTTGTCGGTGCCGTGGCGATCCAGATCGCGAAGATCCTGGGCGCCGGGCCGGTTTTCATCAGCGACCTGGTCGACTTCAAGCTGGAGCGGGCAAAAGCCCTTGGCGCCGATGGCGTGATCAACCCCGCGAAGGAAGACACGCTGGAGAGCCTGCTGAAGCTGAACGGCGGAAGAAAGGCCGATATCGTCGTGACGATCGCGGGCAGCATCAGGGCGCTCAAGGACGGGATGAGGCTGATCGACAAGGGAGGGACCCTTGTCCAGTTCGGCCCCGTGGAGCAGGACGCAACGCTTCCCTGGGCCCCGAACGATTTCTTCTATCCCGAGATCAGCTACATACCCACCTACTCCTCTTCCCCGTTCGACACGAAGGAAGTCTCCGTGTACCTCTTTGACGGCCGGATCAAGGTGGACAGCCTTATTACCCATCATTTTCCCCTTTCGAGGATCGCTGAGGCCATGGATATGAAGAAACTGGCGGAAAGCTCGCTGAAAATCATCGTGCACCCGCATCCTGAGCAGAAAACATAGGAAGGACCAAAGAATTGACAAAATATTATTTTTTTATTGACAAATTAAAATCATATGCAATAATAGTCCCAGATTCTGGTAGAAAAACTCAATCTTTCTTGTATGTGAAACAATCAGTTCACGTCATGGAAGGATTGGCTGAGCTAAGGACTTTCTTACGAAAGGAGGCATCAAAATCGATCACGCTTTCTCAATCGCTGCTGAGGTTTTCAAAGTTCGAGGAGACAAACCAAGGAGGTGTGTCGTGAAGAGATGGGGTTTGGTTTTAGGCTTGGCACTCGTGTGCCTGATGCTCGTGACCGCTGGGGCATCCGCTGACAAGAAGTACGCGGGGAAAACCATCACGCTGCTGGCGTCTCAGCCGCACGCAATAGGCTGCAAGAACCTGGCGACATGGTTCGAGCAGGAGACCGGGTGCAAGGTCAGCACGATGGTCGTTCCCATGGACCAGATGACCGAGAAGGTAGTGTTGGACGTTCAGTCCGGCGCGAACATTCTCGACAACTTCATGTACTGGTACGCCGCCCTCGGCACCCTCGTCGAGAACGGCGCCGCGGCAGATGTGACAGACTGGTGGAATGCGAAGGCGGCTGCGCTCAAGTTCGACGATGTGGTTCCTGAGATCAGGGACGCGTACACGCTGATAAACGGCAAGCGCTATGGATTCCCTTACGATGGCGACATGCATTTGCTCTGGTATCTGAAGCCGGTCTTCCAGAAGTACAAACTGACCCCCCCCAAGACCTGGGACGAATACCTGGCTGATGAGAAGCTCATCACGGCCGGGGAAAAGGGCAAAATGTATGGCGCGGTCATCATGGGCGCCAAGGCTCCGATGGTCATCATTGGGGCTTACCTTGACAGGTTGGGAAGCTTCGGCGGCTCCTTCCTCGACGAGAATGGCAGGCCTTCCATCAACAGCCCCGAAGCTGTCGCTGCTCTCGCCCATTACGTCGAAGAGTGCAAGTATGCCCTCCCGACGCCTTCCGCGACCAATTTCGACGAGGAAGTGGGCGGATGGATTACCGGGAAAGCGGCAATGACTGAATTCTGGACCGACCTCGGTACGATCTCGAGCGATCCGAAGTCGTCGACCATCGTTGGCCAGTACGATTGCGCTCCGCTGCCCAGGGGCCCGGGCGCCAAGGGCAGGGTAATTGCGCCGTTGAACGCAGGGTTCGGTATCGCCGTTTCCGCCAAATCTCAGCACAAAGAGATCGCCATGGCACTGCTTGAGTTCATGGCGCGCGCGGATGTCGCCATTCGCTACAACTGCGTGATCGGAGGCATCGATCCTGTCCGCATGTCGACCGTGAACAGCCCCGAGTACCTGAAGTTCTCCGGCAAGCACCTGGTGGACGCCATCAAGGAAGCCCACCAGCACAATATCCAGTGGCCGACATCGGCTCTGTGGTTCAAGATGCAGGAGCCCCTCACGGATAACCTGTCCCTGGCGCTCACGGGAGGGAAGACTCCCAAGCAGGCCCTGGACGATACCCAGAAGGCGTGGCTCGATATCATGGGTATGAAGTAGGATCAGAAATGCACAGGATGGGATGAGACCTCTCATCCCATCCCATTTTTTTCGGCAACGCCGGGGAGGACTGGATTGAATACGAGATTAGAACGGCATTCTCCTTTTCTGATGACAGTGCCAGCGATTCTGATACTGATTATTGTTTCCCTCATTCCGCTGATTTACGTGCTGGCCATCAGCTTCACCAACTCCTCGATGTCCAAGCCGTTCCAGGCATTCGTGGGGTTCGCGAACTTCAGGGCCGCGTTTCACGACGAGGTATTTGGATTGTCCCTGGTCAATACCTTGGTGTTCGCCCTCACGACAACGATCCTTGAAACCCTCCTGGGATTCATCCTCGCCTTTGTCCTCCAGCAGGAGAGATTCCTCTCGAAGATCTTCCGCACGCTTGCCCTCCTTCCCCTGTTCACCCCTCCGGTCGGCGTCGCCATGATCTGGCGCCTGATCTACAGCCCGAACTCGGGGATGATCAACTACTACCTGATGAAGCTGGGGCTTTCACACGGCTTTATTGCCTTCCTGGGCGACAAGAATCTGGCCTTGCCGTCGATCATCGGCGCGGACATCTGGCAGTGGACCCCGTTCTGTTTCCTGCTGCTCTTTGCAGCCCTCCAGTCCCTCCCGCGGGAGCCGTTCGAGGCGGCGGCGGTTGACGGGACCACGCCATGGCAGGTGTTCCGCAAGCTCACCCTTCCCATGGTTGCCCCGGCCTTGATCGTCGTTTTTCTCTTCCGGATGATCATTTCCTTCAAGATTTTTGACCTCATCTACATGCTCACCATGGGGGGGCCTGGAAACTCGACGCAGGTGGCCTCCTTCTATATATACAGAGTCGGTTTCCAGATGTTCAATACAGGCTACGGCGGAGCGCTCAGCATCCTGATGCTGCTTTTCATCAGCCTTTTCACGACGCTCCTGACCACCGGCAGAAACATGATCATGAAAGGGCAGGAATAGATGGGAGACAAGATTGCGGTCAGCGGCGGGCAGACGCTCGCGCACGAAGGGACTCACGGCCGGGAAGGCCTCGCGGGGCGCATCCTGGGGAGAAGCGGGAGAATCTTCATCATACTCCTGTTCCTGATCTTCATCCTGCTCCCGGTTTTCTTCATCATGACCACGTCGCTGAAAATACCGCTGGAAATCCGCGTCTCCGGCGCCATCCTGCCGCAGGGCGGAGTCGTCTGGGAAAACTGGGTCAGCGCTTTCAGGGACGTGCCCGTCCTCAGGTACCTGCTCAACTCGTCTCTCACGGCGTTCCTGAGCGCCATGCTGGTGCTGTTCGTCGGGGTGCCCGTGACGTATTCCATGGTGCGCTTCCGCACGGGCGGTTTTCTCCTGCCCTCCTGGATCCTCGGCACGTACGTGATGCCCCCCATCGTCGTGAGCATCCCCATATTCACCATGGTGAAAATGGTCGGGCTCACCAATACCCTGCCCGGACTCATCATTGTCCACATGATGCTGAACCTGCCCATAGCCGTGTGGCTCATGGACAGCTACGTGCGGGGGATACCGAAGGAGCTCGAGTTCGCCGCGTGGATCGACGGCTACAGCAAGGTCCGGACCCTCGTGCGGGTTGTCGTGCCCCTGATCAAGCCCGGCGTCATGGTGGCCGGCATCATCAGCCTGATCCTTTCGTGGAACGAGTTCCTGTTCGCGCTCATCCTCACCTACAGCGAGAAGTCCAACACGTTCCCGATCGGCATCTCGCTCTTCGTGGGAGAGCACGGGCTGCAGTTCGGCCAGATGTCGGCCGCGGCGCTGGCGGGAATCATCCCGATTTACATCATGGTATTCTTTTTCTCCCGCAACCTCGTGGAAGGCCTTACCCGCGGCGGTCTTCGTGGATAAAGTGCGCGGCGGCAAGGGGGCGGTGCGGGTTTTCCAACTTAGGAACATTTGAAAGGGAATGATGCATGGCAAGCGTTGAGTTGCGGAACGTGTGGAAATACTACGGGGACGTCGAGGCGGTCATCGACACCTCGTGGAAGTGCGAGGATAGAGAGTTCTTCTCGATCCTCGGGCCCTCGGGGTGCGGAAAATCATCCACCCTGCGCATGGTGGCCGGCCTTGAAGAGATCTCCAAGGGAGATCTCTTTTTCGACACCCGCCGCGTGAATGACCTTCACCCGCGGGACCGCAACGTGGCGATGGTCTTCGAGAACTGGGCCCTCTATCCCACCATGAACGTGTACGACAATATCGCGCATCCCCTGCGCGTGCGAAAAATGCCCACGCACGTGATCGACCAGAAGGTGCGCGAGGCCGCCGCGTTCCTGAACCTGACGGACATTCTCAAGCACAACGTGAAGAAGCTGAGCGGCGGGGAGATGCAGAGAGTTTCCATTGGCCGCGCCATCGTCAGGGACCCTGCGGTCCTGATCATGGACGAGCCGATTTCGCACCTCGACGCAAGCCTGCGCAGCAGGATGCGCGACGAGCTGAAGACCCAGATCAGCAAGCTCGGAGTGACGACGCTGTACATCACCCACGACCAGATCGAGGCCATGGCGATGGCTGACCGCATTGCGGTCATGAACGAGGGGCGTGTCCAGCAGATCGGCAAGCCGCTGGACATCTACAACAACCCTTATAACATCTTCGTGGCGGGCTTTATCGGAGAGCCGGCGATGAACTTCGTCACCTGCGAGCGCGGCTTGGAGGGCGGCGCTGCTGTGGTGAAGAGCCCGTCGTTCAAGATCACCCTGGAAGAAGGCTGCGGCAAGCGTCTCTCCGTGTACAAGGGCGGAAGCGGTCTGAAGCTCGGCGTGCGGCCTGAGGACGTGAAGGTCGGCACGAAGGAAGCGCCGGGCAGCTTCCGCGCCGTCGTGGACTTTGTCGAGCCGCAGGGAGACCGAACGATACTATCCCTGAAGCTCACCGGCGGGGACATGATTTTCGCCCAGGCCTTCGATCACTTTCGTCAGTCGGCAGGGGCGAATGTTCATGTGACGTTCGACCAGAGGCATCTGCATTTCTTCAATCCAGAGACAGGGGTAAACATCTGTTATGAGTGAGAACAACCATGGCAACACTTGAACTGAATAACGTAACCAGGAAATTTGGCGCGGTCACCGCGATGAACAAGGTGAGCTTTTCCGCCGACGAGGGAGGGTTCTTCGTGATCCTCGGCGCACCGGGGGCAGGGAAGACTACCACGATCAATACGATCTGCGGCATCGAAAAGGTGGACGAGGGGACGATCACGCTCGGCGGAAGGGACATCACGCACGAGCTCCCCCAGACCCGCGACACAGCCACCGCCTTCGAGAATTACGCGCTGTACCCGCACATGACGGTGTTCCAGAACCTGCTGTTTCCACTGGAGTCGCCGTTGCGCGCAAAGGAAATGCCGAAAAAAGAGCGCCTCAAGCGTGTGAAGGAAATCGCGGAGATGCTGAGCATCAGCGAGCTCCTCCACCGTCACCCGAGGGAGCTTTCCGGCGGGCAGAAGCAGCGCGTCTCACTTGGCCGCACCCTGGTCCGCAGACCGAAGCTGTACCTCCTGGACGAGCCCATTGCCCACCTGGATGCGAAGCTGCGTCACCGCATGCGCTCGGAGCTGAAGAAGATCCAGAAGGAGTTCGGCATCACCGCGGTCTACGCGACGCCTGACCAGCTGGAGGCCCTTTCGATGGCGGATACAATCGCCATCCTGAACAAGGGCGTCATCGAGCAGGTGGGGAAACCCGACGATATCTACTATCACCCCGTCAACATCTACGTGGCGGGGTTCATCAGCGACCCGCCGATGAACTTCATGCCGGCAAATCTCGGGGACGGCGGCCTGGATCTCACCTGGGGCGAGCCATGCCGCATCTCCCTGGACGCAGGGGATCACAAGGCCCTGAGGCAGAAGCTCGCGGGCCAGCCGGTGAAGGTCGGCGTGCGCCCGGTCGACATCTCCTTTGTTCCGCCATCGGATCCCCGAGCCCAGATGAGGGGGGAGGTCACGATGCTGGACACCCTCGGGCAGACGTCGATCGTGATGGTAAAGATCGGGCCGAACAGGATGATGGCGAAGGTGAACTCGGACCAGCGGCCCGAGCGCGGGAGTGCGGTAGGGCTGTGCATGAACATGGAGCGGGTGTTGTATTTTGACGCGACCTCGGGCCTGAGAATCCACGGTGGGGAGAGTGTTGCCGCGGCGGAGTAACGAAGGCTGAGGGCGGGGATAGTATCCGTGGAAAAAGGAGAAGCAGAATAAGTGCCATGAAGATGAGAGAGCTGGGGACCTCAGGGATCAAGGCCTCAGTCGTAGGCCTGGGAACATACGCCATCGGCGGCTGGGTTTGGGGCGGAACCGACGAGAAGAAGGCCATCGAGGCTATCCAGGCGAGCATCGACATGGGCGTGAATCTCATTGACACGGCGCCCATCTACGGGTTCGGTGCGGCGGAAAAGATAGTGGCCAAGGCCATCAAGGGAAGGCGCGACAAGGTCGTGCTAGCCACGAAGGTCGGGCTCCGCTGGGACCTCGAGAAGGGCGACTTCCTGACGAACGCGGACGACAAGGGCACGTGCGCCAACCCGGCCAAGTACCGGATCAACCGTTATCTCGGCCCGGAGTCCATTCGCTACGAAATTGAAATGAGCCTGCGGAGACTGGGAGTCGACCACATCGATCTTTACCAGACGCACTGGCAGGACACCACGACACCGATCCCGGTCACCATTGAGGTCCTGAAAGCGCTCCAGAAGGAAGGGAAGATCCGCGCCATCGGGGTATCGAATGTGAACGTGGAGCAGTTGAAATGCTACGGCAGCGTGGCTTCCGCGCAGGAGAAGTACAATCTCATGGACCGGGGGATCGCGAAAAGCGGGCTGCTGGACGCCTGCGTCGACAGTCACACCTCGATCCTCACCTACTTCACAATGGAGCAGGGGCTTCTGAGCGGCGCCCTGTCTCCCGAGCGCGTCTTCAAGGACGGCGACAGCCGGCGGACCAACCCGCTGTTTGCGGCGGAGAATATCCGCAAGATCAATGCGACGGTCGCGGAGTTGAAGCCTTTTGCGGAGAAGTACACGGCCAGCCTCGCGCAGATCGTCATCGCCCTGACGTCCTTCCAGCGCGGGATTACGCACGTCCTGGTGGGCGCGCGGGATGCCGTCCAGGCAAGGGAAAACGCGAAGGCCGGCTCTCTCGAGTTCGAAGCCGGGGACCTGAAGGCAATGAACGTAATTGCCGAAAAGCTCACCGCCCTGGCCCCCCAAGGACCGGCACGCCCGTACTGAGGGCGCCGCGGTACACCGCGGATTTGGCAGCTCTGCCGCTTCGAGGCGGTCATCGACCCCGAGGAAGCAGCGGCGCGTTTGTGCCACGAACAATCGACGGCCCCAGTGGAAATGCCCGGGCAAGGCCGGGGACTACCGCGTAAAGCACGGGGCAAAGGAAAAGCATCCTGTCTCGACCGCCTGCCGCGTGAAGATTGCCCACCCGTACGTCAATTTCGGACCGCGAATTCCCAACATGCTCACCTCCATCTGGGGAGAGGGGATCTTCTTCTCCCCGGGGATCGCCGCCATCAAGCTGATGGATGTCGAGTTCCCCGACGCAGGGGAGGGACATCTGTCATGCTGAACACAATGGCGACGGGCCTCAGCGCCGTGCGCATGGTGCGAAAGCATGCCCGCATCCCCGTTGTCGGTCATTTTGCCGGTACCGCACCCTCGGTCGGTGTCGACAACTTCGGGATTCATTCGAAGGTGATCGTGAAGCTGCAGAGGATCCTCGGCTGCGATGTCATCATCTTCCCCGGCTTCGGGGGCAGGATGAAGACGTCCGACGAAGAGGTCATGGAAAATATCCGGGAATGCTGCAAGCCGCTGGGCCACATCGACGGGCCGTCTTCGATCATACGCTGGGCGCAAAGGCCGGGGCCCGCGGATTGAGGCAGGGCTGGGAAGCAGCCGCACGCGGGGTCACCCTGGATGCGTACGCGGAAGACCACGAGGAATTGAGACTCTCGATAGCTGCGGAAAAGGGAGCCTGAACCGGGAGCGGCGGGCGTGAGGCGCGTGCGCGCCTCACGCTTCT
>JBEKVA010000156.1:0-9225 GCA_049514475.1 Spirochaetia bacterium | reverse complement strand
TGGCACCGACCGTCCTGTTGCAGTTCCTGATGGACATGAAAAGACGCACCTTCTCACGGCCCTCGAGGGCAGCGGAGGAGCGCTGGATGAGCTCGCGGTCCAGGGAAAGGGTGAAGTCGTGCTGGGGGGCGCGGGTGCAGCGCAGGGAGGTGCCGTCAGGCACATCGGGCCGTGCAAGGATCCGGGAGAAGTCCAGGCCGCGCGCCTTCCAGTGGTTGACGGCGGTGCAGGTCTCCAGGGCCTCCACGTGCCCGATCATTTCGTCCATGGTGCGGAACCCCAGGGACGCCATTGTCTCGCGCACGTCCTGCGCCACGAAACGCATGAAGTTCACCACGTGCTCGGGCTTGCCGGTGAAGCGCGCGCGAAGGCGCGGGTCCTGCGTGGCCACCCCCACGGGACAGGTGTTCAGGTGGCACTTGCGCATCATGATGCACCCGATGGTCACCAGTGATATGGTGCCGAACCCGTATTCCTCGGCGCCCAGGAGCGCGGCAATGACGATGTCCCGCCCCGTCCTCATCTGGCCGTCGGCCTGCACGCGGATCCTGTCGCGGAGCCTGTTCATGACGAGCGTCTGCTGCGTTTCGGCGACACCGATCTCCCAGGGGATGCCGGCATGCTTGATCGAGGAGATCGGCGAGTTGCCCGTCCCCCCGTCGTGCCCCGCTATCAGCACCATGTCGGCCTTGGCCTTGGCGACGCCCGCCGCGATGGTGCCCACCCCGACCTCGGCCACCAGCTTCACCGAGACACGGGCCTCGGGGTTGGCGCTCTTCAGGTCGAAGATGAGCTGCGCGAGGTCCTCGATCGAATAGATGTCGTGGTGCGGCGGCGGAGAGATGAGTGTGACACCGGGGGTGGAGTGGCGCACCTTGGCGATCTCCACGTCCACTTTCAAGCCGGCAAGCTGTCCGCCCTCGCCCGGCTTGGCGCCCTGCGCCATCTTGATCTGCAGCTCACGGGAGTTCACCAGGTAATGGGAGGTCACCCCGAAGCGCGCCGAGGCCACCTGCTTGATGGCGCTGCGCATGGAGTCGCCGTTGGCAAGCGGCGTATAGCGGGCTTCATCCTCGCCGCCTTCCCCCGAGTTGCTGGAGGCGCCGAGCCTGTTCATGGCTATGGCCAGGGTCTGGTGGGCTTCCTTGCTGATGGAGCCGAAGGACATCGCCGATGTCACGAAGCGCTTCACGATGGTCTCGACGGGCTCCACCTGCTCCAAGGGAACCGGCTCCCGCTTGGCGAACCCGAAGAGGCCGCGCAGCGTGCACAGGGAGCGGCTTTCATCGTTGATCGAGGCCGCGTACTGCTTGTACAGCTCGTAGTCCCCTTCCCGCACGGCGTGCTGCAGAAGCGCGATGGCCTGCGGGGAGAGGCGATGGCCCTCGGAGAAGCTGCGATAGTTGATGGCACCGCCCGAGTCCAGGCCGGCGCGCTCCGAGGGGGTGCGCGAGTAGGCGGCCGCGTGGCGGGTGAGCACCTCGCGCGCTATTGCCTCGATGCCTACCCCTCCGATGCGCGAGGGTGTGCCGGGGAAGTACTTCTGGACGAAATCATCTGCCAGCCCCACCGCCTCGAAGATCTGGGCGCTCTTGTAGCTCCTGATGGTGGACACGCCCATCTTGGACATGACCTTCAGCAGGCCCTTCTTGATGGCGGTGATGTACTGCTCGATGGCCGACTCCAGCAGGAGCGTGGCCGGCAGGCGCTTTCTTTCCTTCAGGTCGGCGATGGTCTCTATGGCCAGGTAGGGATTGATGGCGCTGGCGCCGAAACCCATGAGGGTTGCGAAGTGCATCACCTCGCGCGCCTCCGCCGTCTCGATGACCAGTGCCGTCAGATGGCGCTTCTTGGCCCGGGTGAGGTGATGATGCAGGGCCGAGCAGGTCAGGAGCGCCGGGATGGGCGCCCGTTTCCTGCTCACCTCCCGGTCGGTGAGGATCAGCATGGTATAGCCGGCATCGACGCGCGCTTCCGCCTCCGCGCACAGCTGCGCCAGCGCCTTCTCCATGCCCTTCTCCCCGTCGGCGGCGGCAAATGTCATGGGGATCACGCAGGAGCGGTACCCGCCCACGTCGAGGGTACGCAGCTTTGCCACGTCGTCGTTGGAAAGGACCGGGTGGGGAAGCTTCACCTGGCGCACGTGCTCGGGGGTCTCATCGAGGAGGTTCTTCTCCCGGCCCACGTAGCTCATGAGCGACATGACGAGATTTTCCCGGTAGGGATCGATGGGCGGATTGGTGACCTGCGCGAAGAGCTGCTTGAAATAGCTGTAGAGCATTTGCGGCCGGTCGGAAAGCACGGCAAGGCTCTGGTCGTTTCCCATGGAGCTGATGGGCTCCTGCGCGTTTTCCACCATGGCCGTGATGACCATGTCCACGTCTTCCATGGTGTAGCCGAACACCCACTGCTTCTCCAGAAGCTCGGTACGCTCGGTACGCACCGGCCCGGAGACCTGGAACAGGCCCTTCAGCTCGATGCGGTTGGCCTCCACCCAGCGGCGGTAGGGCTTGCGGCGCGAAATGGCGGCCTTCACCTCGTTGTCGTAGAGGATCCTCTTCTGGGCGGTGTCCACGAGGAACATCTTGCCGGGGGCGAGCCTGCCTTTCTGCAGCACGTCCTCGGGGGGGATGTCCAGTACGCCGACCTCGGAGGCCAGGACCACCAGGCCGCTCCTGGTAACCACCCAGCGTGCCGGCCGCAGGCCGTTCCTGTCCAGGATCGACCCGACCTTGATACCGTCGCTGAACGAGATTGCCGCCGGCCCGTCCCACGGCTCCATGATGGCAGCGTGATATTCGTAGAATGCGCGCTTGTCCTCGCTCATGTGGTAGCGGGGGCCGAAAGCCTCGGGCACCATCATCATCAATGAGTGCTCGAGGGATCGGCCGCCCTGCACGAGAAGCTCCAGAACGTTGTCGAAGATACCGGAGTCGCTCTGCCCCGGCAGGATCACCGGCTTCAGCTTCTCGATGCTCTCCCCGACCAGCGGGGATGACATGGTCTTCTCCCGCGCATTCATCTTGTTGATGTTGCCGCGCAGGGTGTTGATCTCCCCGTTGTGGGCAATGTAGCGGAACGGCTGCGCCAGGGGCCATGACGGGAAGGTGTTGGTGCTGTAGCGCTGGTGGATCACCGCGAGGGCGCTCTCGAACTCGGGGTCTCCCAGGTCGGGATAGAAGCGCTCGAACTGCGTGGCCACGAACATGCCCTTGTAGACAACGGTGCGGCAGGAAAGGGAGTTGACGTACAGCTCCTCCAGCGCGAAACCGGCGGCAGTGGCCGCGGACTCGATGCTCTTGCGCGCCACGTAGAGTGTGCGCTCAAGGGCATCCCCTTCCTGTGTCCCGAACCTTGCGAAGACCTGCGAAATATGGGGACGGGAGTTCTCCGCCAGCTCGCCGAGGAGCTCGGGATTCACCGGCACCTCGCGCCAGCCTAGGACGGTGCCGCCCTCGGCGATGAGCACACGCTCCACGAGCGCACGCGCTTCTTTGCGCCTGCTCTCATCACGGGGCAGGAACAGCATGGCAACGCCGTATGCGCCGTCGGCGGGGAGGCTGAAGCCAAAGCGCGCGGCCTCGCGGGCGAAGAATCGGTGCGGCACCTGCGTCATCAGGCCAGCGCCGTCGCCGGTACGGGAGTCCCCGCCGACAGCGCCGCGGTGCACGAGGTTCTTCAGTATCGTGATGCCGTTTGTTACTATCTGGTGGGTGCGCCGCCCGTCGACGTTGACCACAAAGCCGACCCCGCAGCTTGAGTGCTCGAAGAAGGGATCGTACAGACCTTCCCTCTGCATTCGGATTCGTGGGTCAGTGGGACTGTTGTCGGCGAGATCTGTGTCCATCGCGGTCCCGCAGTTATGCCACACAGGTGTCAAGTGCGTCAATCCGCCACCGCAGGTGGATTTGGCGCCACCGCAGGTGGATTTGGCGCCACCGCAGGTGGATTTGGCGCCGTTGACAGTCCGGCGTCGTGTGGCGACTATCGTTCAGGGGGTGAGGAAATGGAGAGTTCCGTCGAAGCACTGAAAGGGTGGGCGATGTCCCACCTGGACTGGTTCGGGCAGTCGGCATTCCGGATCAGGTCCGAGTCGGGCCGTGCCGTGTTCATCGATCCCTGGCGGGTGCCCGCCAGCGCCGGGCCGGCCGACCTCATCCTGGTCACCCACCCCCACGGCGACCACTACGATCGAAAGGCCATCGAGGGCTTGCGCAAGCCGGGGACCGTGATCGTGCTGCCGCGCTCCTGCGCGGGGGAAGGCCAGACGGGAATCAGCGCCGGGGAGTCTCTTTCGGTCGGAGCCATGCGCGTGAGCGGCGTTGCCGCCTACAACCAGACCAAGCGTTTCCACCCGAAGACCAGCAGTTGGCTGGGATACCTCCTGGAGGTGGATGGGATGCGGGTGTACCACGCGGGGGATACCGACGTCATCGCCGAAATGCGCGAATTGCGGCCCGACATCGCCCTGCTGCCCATCGGCGGCATCTTCGCCATGGACTGGCGGGCAGGGGTGGAGGCGGCAGGGCTGCTGAAGGCGAGCCTTTCCATTCCGATGCACTACAGCTGCCTCCTGGGGGGCAGGAGCGCAGGGCGGCGTTTTGCCCGACGGATAGGTCCCGGCGCCATGGTCATGCCCCGGAAGTAGACCCGCGCGGGGCAAGCGTCTCTCCCACCTAAAGTAAAGGCAGGTGAAGAGGCTGCAGGCGGAAAAAGCGGCGTCCCGGGTGCCCCGCGGGTCCGCGAAACCTCCCGCTCGTCGGAAATCGCCGCCCCTGGGGTCGAAGAAATCCAACGGCCGAAGGTCCCCCGCCGCAAAAGTTAATGGCCGAAGAACGTCCGTAAAGTCGAACAAGCGATAAGCGCGCGTTCGCGCCCGGGAGTGCGCGGTTCGGGTCACCGAGAAGCCCTACCCCCGTCGCCAGAGGGGCCTCGAGGTGGTGAATTTCCGCCGCGCACAGCCCGGCGCCCCTTCCCCCGCTCGATTGCCCGCCGGCCATGAATACGTGAAATCAACCCTCCGGATGCATATAATAGGGGATAACCAGCGGGGGAAGGAGGAAGGAATGTCGTTCAAGCTCAAGGAAGCCGTCTTCAAGGTTCGTTGTCGCGCTCCCGGGTGCCCATTCTTCTCCGATTTCATCGTGACCGAGAACATCATGGGCCTCACTGAAGCGGACGTCGATTCCGAAGCGCAGAAGCTCGCGCGCAACATGGCGTACAACAAGCACGATGCCCTGTATGGCAGGATGCACGCGCTGGAAAGCCCCGAGATCCACAAGATTTCGGGCAGCTACGAGCGCATCGGGCCTCCGCCAGCGGCCCCGTCACCGACGCCCCCGGTTTTCACCCCCTCGGCGCCCCCCCAGGCGCAGGCCCCGGCGGCAGTGCCCCCGGCAGCCCCGACGGCTGTCGCTCCTGCCCCGGCTCCCGCCCCGGTCCCAGTTCGCCCGCAGATGCCGCCATCACACGAGGACCATTCAGGCTCGCTGGTGCCGAAGCCCCCCGCCCCGGCAAAGCCGGTGCCCGTCGCGGTCGTAAAGAAGGCCCCTGCCGCGAAAAAGGCTGCCCCCAAGGCAAAGAAGGCGCCGCGCAAGGCCGCCAGAAAAGCCGCAAAGAAGGTGGCGCGCAAAAGCGCGAAGAAGGTGGCGCGCAAAGCGGTAAAGAAGAGCCCGAAGCGCAAAGTGGCCAAGAAGGCGGCAAAGAAGAGCGCGCGCAAGGCAGCCAGGAAGGCGGCAAAGCACGCGGTGGCCAAAAAGTCGGCGCGCAAAGCCGCGAAGAAAGTGGCGCGCAAAGGCGCGAAGAAAGTGGCCCGCAAAGCCGTAAAGAAGGTGGCCAGGCGGAAGCTGGCGGCAAAGAAGAAAGTCGCCAGAAAAGCAGCTTCCAAAAAGTCGGCGCGCAAAGCCGCCAAAAAAGGCCGAAAGCGCTAAAGCGCCCCCGGGCATCCTTTACCTGCGAGGCCGCACCCCCGCTGTCGGCTCGGCCTCCAGGGGATTTTCAGGCCAGTAATGCTTCGGATACCTCCCTCGCATCTCCCGGCGCACCTCCGCATAGGTGGTGCGCCAGAAACTCGCCAGGTCATCCGTGATCTGGAGGGGCCGCCGCGCGGGGGAGAGGAGCCGGAAAACCAGCGGCACGCCGCACACACGCGGGCTCTCCGCGAGCCCGAACACCTCCTGGATGCGCGCCTCGACGGCGGGCTGCTCCCCCTCGTAGTCGACGGCGCGGCGGCCCCCCGTGGGCAGGAGGATCGTCTCTGGCACCTGGGACTGGAAGCGCCCCCGCGCAGCGCCCGCCAGGGCCTGCAGTGCTGAAAACAGCCTGCCAGGGGTGATGAGCTGGCCTCCGGAAAGCGTGAGGAATGGCTCCAGCCATTCTCCGGCGCGCGCGGCCAGCGCCGCATCGCCCATTTCGCCAAGACCCGACTCGGGGGAGCGGCGCGCGAAGAAGCGCAGTCTCGCCAGGAGGCCGCGAGAGTTTGCATTCCAGGGCAGGACGGAAAGCCCCTCGCGGCGCAGGTGCTCCCTGAACGCATCCGCCACCTCTGCCGGCAGCGGCCGCTCGGGCCGCTGCGCAAGAACAAGCCTGCCCACGCGCCTGACGATGGCCCCTTTCGGGACCAGGCCCTCCCAGCGGATTTCCCGCCGTTCCTCGGCGGCCAGCGCAAGGACGGCGTCCGCCTGCTCCTTGTCCACCGGCGCTGCCAGCCTGATGACGCCAGAGGTCTCTCCGGCATCGGCATCCATGGCCGTAATCCACGGCGTGGCGGCGCGGCTGGCAACGGCAACCCGTGCACCCGGGCCGGGACCAGAACCGGGAAACCGCGCAACCCTGCCCGTCACCAAGCGGTAAGTGCCGTCAGGCTCCCTGCGGGCCAACCTGTCGGGAAAAGCGTAGGACAGGAGATTTCCCACCCGCTCCTCTTCCCCGACCGTCCACCCGGGAGAGGCCCCCGCGGGCCCTGTCCCAGCCGACGCCCTGCGCAGGATGCGCTGCATTTCGACCGCCACCGAGCGGCGCCAGCTCTCGGCCCCTCCCCGGCCCTCGCGGATCAGCTCAAGGCGGATGCGGAAATCCGGGTCCCCCGAGAGCCCCGAGCCGTCCCTCTCCTGCAGGAGCGCGGCACATGCAGCCGCCAGCACTGCCAGGTTCCCCGCAGCCCCCCGCGTGACAAGCACGCCCAACCGGGGGGCCAGCCCGAGGCCGGCCACCGTCCTGCCCAGGGCAGTCGGTCCGGTATCCTCGAGGAGATCGAGCATGCGGAGGATCTCCCACGCCTGGCTCCACGCGGGAAGGGAGGGGGCATCGAGCCAGGAAAGCCGCTGCGGCTCCCGGGCCCCCCAGAGGGCGCACTCCAGCACCAGCCCCGAGAGGTCGGACCTGAGGATCTCGGGATCCGGCCGCGAAAGCAGCCGCTCGGACTCTCCCCAGAAGCGTACGCACAGGCCGGGTCCCAGCCTCCCTGCCCGCCCGCGACGCTGATCGGCGGAAGAGGCGCTCACCCTCTCCGTGACAAGACGGTCCAGGCCGGTGGCCGGGTGAAAGCGGGAAAGCCGGGCCCACCCGGCGTCGGCCACCGTGCGGATGCCCGGCACCGTGAGGCTCGTCTCCGCGAGGGATGTGGCAAGGATCACACGGCGCCCCCCGGCCTCCCCCCGGATCACCTTTTGCTGATCCTCCCATCTCATAGTGCCGTGCAGCGGCAGGACCTCGGCGCGCGCGCCCAGCAGGCCGCCCAACCGCGCGCCGACGCGGCGAATTTCCCCGGCCCCAGGGAGAAACCCGAGCATGTCCCCCTCGGTCTCGTCGAACAGCCGGGACATCCCGTCGGCAAACCCCTCCTCCCAGCGGCCTGCCTGGCCCAGCGGCTGGTAGCGTGTCTGCACGGGATGCAGGCGGCCCGGGCAGTGCATCGTCGACGCCGGGGACTGGGGGCTGCCCAGGAGCGCGGCCACGGGATCGGCATCGAGGGTGGCCGACATGACGAGAATTGAGAGGTCCCTGCGCGCGCGCCGCACCTCCAGCGCAAAGGCGAGGGCCAGGTCGACGTGCACCGAGCGCTCGTGAAACTCGTCGAGGATCACCAGCCCCACGCCCTGCAGCAGGGGGTCCTCCTGGATGCGGCGCGTGAGAAGAGCCTCGGTGACCACCACGATGCGCGTTTCCGCGCTCACCCGCGATGCGGCGCGCACCGTGTATCCCGCGCGCTTTCCTACCGGCTCACCGAGCAGCTCCGCGATGCGCACGGCAACGGAGGCCGCGGCAAGCCGACGCGGCTCCAGCATCACGATGGTGCGTCCCGCCAGCCACGGCTCCTCAAGCAGGTACGGTGGGACAAGGGTCGATTTGCCCGCGCCCGGCTCGGCCGTCAGCACGAGAGTTCCGCTGCTGGACAGGAGCTCGGAAATGCGCGGCAGGAACGGGAGAAGAGGCAGGCCGGTCGGCGAGAGGTCGATCACGCGTGCTCCCGTGCCTGCGGAACGCTCCCGAACCTGCCCAGCAGCAGAGAGCCGCCGAGCACCAGGAGAAAGCCGGCGCCCCGGGTCACGCCGTTCACCCCCGCTCCCGCCAGAGGCTCGGAGAGGACGAGTGCGCCCAGAAAAATGGCCCCCGCGCGCGCGAAGAAATCCGAGATCACCACCCCGCCCACCATGCTGCCCGCCTGGTAAGAGCGGGAGAGCATGTAGACCCCCACCACGTAGGAGGCGATCATGGCCGCCACCACCACGGCAGCGCGCCACGGCAGGGCAAGACCGACCGAGAGCAGGGTCTTCATCATCAGGTCCCCCACGCTGGAGAGAAGCCCGGAGATCGCGGCAAAGATGACCAGGGGGGTCAGGACCGACATCGCGGGCCGGCGCTTCAGCTTCCCAAAAGAGAAAAGCGCGATGGAGAAGAGCGCGACGCAGCCTGCCCCAAGGATCAGCTTCGGCAATGAAGGGGCAGCCTCGGCGGCTGCCGGGGGGGCGCCAAGGCCCAGCAGGAGGATGCCGGAGGTGACCAGCACGATGGCGATCCATTCGGGAAGCCGCAGCGGCGTCCTCAGGAAAATGATGGAGAAGAGGGCCAGGACGACATAGCTGCCGCCGGTGATCGTCCGCGCCGCTGACACGGGGACCTTGTCCAGGCCGAAGACGTACAGGCCCCACCCGATTGCCGTCACGAGCAGCCCCGCCATCCACCATCCCGATGTCACAAGGGAGACAACCCGCAGCCGTGTCGGAG
>JBEKVA010000155.1:0-9309 GCA_049514475.1 Spirochaetia bacterium | reverse complement strand
CCGAAGAACACCGTCAGCAGGCTGAAGACGATGATGATGGGCAGACGAAGCCTGTAGACAAACGCCGTGAACCGTCTCATGGGTTGCTTTCCTTTTCGAGCGCTATCGAGTCACGATCCCGTTGAAGAGAATGTCGAGCAGGGAATCCATCCCTTTTCCCGTAGCGACCGAGCTGGCCGCCTTCGAAAAGGGGTATTCGAAGGCCTTCAGTGCCGTCACGAAGGCGGTTGCCGTGGTCAGCGGATCCACGATCGTGAACTCGCCCGTCTCGACCCCCTCGCGAAAGATCCCGGAGATGATCCTCACCTCCTCCTCGTCGTACTCCTCGTGGATCTTCAGGAGCAGGTCGTACCGCTCGGAGGTCGCCTCGATGAAGGCCATGTGGCGCTTTGCCATCCTGCGGAACATCTCCATCCGCAGGGTCACGTAGGAGCGGATTTTCCCCTTCATGGTCGACTCCGCGTCGATGACCTTCACGAACTCCGCTTTCAGCTCGCCGATCTCGCTGCGCAGAACCTCGGCGAAGATCTGCTCCTTGCTCGTGAAATAGTGGTAGAGCGAGCTCTTCGCCTTCCGCATGGCCCGGGCGATGTCGTTCATGGTCGTCTTCTCGAACCCGAACTGCCTGATGACCTTCTCCGCGGCGTCGAGGATCAGCTTCCGGTGATCCTGGTAGGCAACCTCGTACATGCTTTTCGTCCTCCGTTCGACCATTCGACCAATATCGTCTAATGGTCGAATTTTACACCAAGGACGCATCGTTGTCAAAGCCTTGCGTGTCGAGGCACTTTCAGCTCGGAATGCGGGGGAGGGCCGCCGGAATGCCACCGCGTACGGTGGCCGCCCGAATGCCACCGCATCGCACGGAGTACCGTGCAGGTACGGTGGCCGCCTTGATGAAACGCATTCTTGGCGGTACTTTGTATTGCAACCATGAGGAAAAACGTGCCCGCTGAAGCCCCGAAGAAAGCCGCAAAGAATTCCCCGAGGAGCGCCCAGAAGACCGTCCTTCTGAGCAAGGCAGCCCTCTTTTCCAACCTGGAAAAGGACGAGCTTGCCGTCATTGCCCGCTACAGCGGGTACCGCACCTTTGCCGCGGGAGACACCATTTTCGGCGAGGGCAGCCACCGCTCGGAGCTGTATCTCATCAAGGAAGGCTCGGTTGTCATCCGCCGCGGCCAGGAGGACGGCAACGGCCAGGACATTGCCCGGTTCGTCGGGGGAGAGATCTTCGGCGAGATGGACCTGCTGGACACGGCGCCCCGCAACGCATCGGCTGTCGCCGAGGGCCCTGCCACCCTGCTGGTGTTCCCGGACGGCGTCGAGTTCAGCGTGCTGCTGGAGAAGCACCCCGAGGTATTCGCGCGGGTGCTGCGGAAGCTCCTGGGGGAGATCGCGCGGAGGATCCGCGCCATCGACAGGCTGATATCGGAGAAGACGCCCTGGATCGAGGAGCTGAAAAAGCAGCTCCTCCGCGACAAGCTCACGGGGCTGTACAACAGGGCGTTCCTCGAGGAGGAGCTGCCGCACATCCTTTCGGCCCATCCCCGCACCTGCCTCCTGGTGGTGAAGCCCGACAACTTCAAGGCCATCAACGACACCTTCGGCCACGAGGCAGGGGACAAGGCGCTGATGCTGCTTGCCGACATGGTGAAGTCCCGCCTGCGCGACGGCGAGCTGGGGGCGCGCTACCGCGGGGATGAGTACTGCGTGATCCTGCCCGGCTGCGCTCCGCGCGAGGCCACGGTTGCCGCGGAATCCCTGCGCGCCGCGGTGCGCGCCATCGATGTCAGCAAGGCCACCGGCAGCGACGCCATCACTCTCACGGGAAGCGTCGGCGTGTCGGTCCACCCCTCTCCCGCCGCGGATGCCAAGACGCTGGTCACCCGCGCCTTCGAGAAGATGTGGGAGGCGCGCAACGCCGGCGGCAACCGCATCCTCGTGGAGGGTGAGGCATGAGCGGCAGCACATCGACCCTGCTGGCGAAGGTGGGCGTGTTCTCCCACCTCTCCACGGAGGAGATCGAGCTCCTTTCCGATCACCTTGCCACCGTCGCGCTTGCCGAGGGGCAGACGCTCTTCCGCGAGGGGGACGAGGGCAACCACATGTTCATCCTCTCCGAGGGGGCCGCCGCCGTCAGCATCCTTCTTCCCGACGGGAAGGAGCGGGAGATCGCGCGCTTCTCCCCGGGGGACTTCTTCGGGGAGATGTCGATCTTCGACAATGCCCCCCGATCGGCCAGCTGCCGCGCCCTGGCGAAGAGCAGCCTGTTCAGCCTCTCCAAGGACGCCTTTGCCGACATCATCAGGGAGCATCCGCAGATCGCGCAGAAGCTGATGTACCGCATGCTGAATGTGACCACGCAGCGCCTGCGCGGGACCAGCGAGTTCGTCTCCGAAATGGTGCTCTGGGGCGAGGAGGCGCGCAAGCGCGCGGTCACCGACGAGCTCACCGGCGTGTACAACCGGCGGTTCCTCGAGGACTCCATGGGCAACTACGTCGCGGAGGCAGGGGAGAAGGGCGAGCCGCTCTCCCTGGTCATGGTCGATCTGGACCGCTTCCGCGAGATCAACGAGCTGTATGGCAACCCCGCGGGGGATGCCGCCATTAAGGGCGCGGCGCAGGTCTTCCGCTCGATGCTGCGGGAGACCGACGTGATCGCCCGCTACGGCGGGGATGAGTTCGTCATCATCCTGCCCCGCACCGACCCCCTGCAGGCTACCGACCTCATGAACGCCGTGATTGTCGCCGTGGCGGAACTGCCGATCTTCAAGGATATGAAGGGGGCAATCACCAGGGTGACCTCCAGCATGGGGGTGGCAGGCTATCCCTTGCACGCCAGGGACCTCTCGGCGCTGCGCGCCGCCGCGGATGCCGCCCTCTACCGGGCCCAGGAGGAGGGGAGGAACCGGGTGGTGTGCGCCACCGCGGCCGCGCGCGCCGCGGGCCCGGCCACCGCGAAGAGCGCCATCGGCAGCATCGCGGAGAAGAACCGCGTCATCGGCCGGATCATCCAGGCGGTGGTCGACCGGCACCGATTCCTGCTGCTGGGCCACCAGAGCCCCGACGATGACTGCATCTCCTCCATGATCTCCTTCGCGCTCATCCTGCGCATGTTCTACAAGGATGTCTCCCTGTACCTCGGCAGTCAGGTGCACGAGCACTTCAAGTACCTGCTGGACATCTTCCGCTACAATTTCATCCCGATCCTCGGCCCCGATTCACCGATCCCGGCTGACATCGACGCGGTGGTGCTCTGCGACACGCCGAAGCCTTCGATGATCGAAGCCGGCACCGCGGTCCGCGAGCTGCTGGGGAAGCAGGGCGTTCTGCGCATCGAGATCGATCATCACCTCGCCTCGGACAGCGAGTACTTCGGCGACGAGGGGTACCGGCTCGTCACCGAGGCATCCTCGGCCAGCGAGCTGATCGGCCACATACTGCTGAAGCTCGAGGGCCGCACGGACCTCCTGGAGCGCCACCAGGTGACGGAGCTGTTCCCCCGCAATCTCGTGCTGGCCATCCTCACCGGCATCATCGGGGACTCGAACATGGGCCAGTACCTGAAGTCCCGCCGCGAGAAGAGGTACTACCAGATCTTCTCGGGAATGTTCAACGACATGCTGTCCCGCCGCACGACGAAGAAGACAAATTTCTTCACCATGGACCAGGTCTTCACCGAGCTGCAGAAGCTTTCCACGCATGAGGAGGGATGCTTCAGCTACATGATGGGAAGAAAGAAGCTCAGCCCGTCCATTGCCATGGTGGCACTCTCCGCGGAGGAGATGGCCCCGCTGTACGCAACCTGCGATGACGACACCATCGTCTCCTCCGCCCGCGTCATTGCCGACCGGCTGGCCGAGGAGAGCGGCAAGCTGGGGCTGGTCTCCTATTGCGACAACCCCGAGCGCAGCGAGCTGGTGCAGTTCCGCCTGCGCCGCGCGGGGAGCTGGAAGAAGTACGACCTGCGGGCGCTCTTGTCCCGCTTCTCCATCGCCAACGGGGGCGGGCACGAAGGGGCTATTGGTTTTCGCATTCCGCGGGGGGAGATCCCCGATTTCCACGCCTACGTGGATACGCTGGTGAAGAACATCGAGACGGCTATCGCCGAGTGAGGGAAGGGGGCGGGACGGGCTCAGCCCTCTGCGGGCCCGGCAGACGCCTCCCTTGGGCCGCTTGCGGGCTCCCTTGGGCCGGTCGCGGCCTCCCTTGGGCCGGTTGCGGCCTCCCTCACGGTGCGCCTATAGCGCAGCGGCGTCACTCCCTCCATCGCGAAGAATGTTTTCGTGAAATGGCTCTGGTCGTAGAACCCGCACTCCGAGCCGATCTCCGCCATGCTCCTGTCGGTGTCGCGCAGCAAGTAGCGGGCAAAGTCGATGCGCTGGCGCGCGATCCACGCCGAGAGGGTGACCCCGGTCTCCTGGCGGAAGAGGTGCAGCGCGCGGCTCACGCTGAGGCCGGCGGCTGCTGCCACCTCCCGCGCGGAGATCTTAACGGCGAGGTTGTGCTTCAGGAAATCTTTCATCCGCGCCACGTGCAGGTGCGCCCCGCGGCCTCTCTCCTCGGAGATGGCCCTCGTGTAGTTCTCCAGCGCCCGGGTCACCTTCCAGAACAGGTCGTCGAATCCCGTGGCGGCGTTGATGTCAGTGAGGTAGGAATAGCGCTGGCCCAGGAGCCCGTCGGCGCTGATGCCCTTCCCCATGGCAGCGCGTGAAATGATGACGATGAGCTCCAGCAGTCTCACCTTCAGCATGTCGAAGTTCATCCCGCTCTCCAGGAAGATCACCCCGAGGAACCTGTTGATGATCTCCCGCGAGCCGCTGAGGTCTCCCAGCACCACCCTTTCGATGATGGTGTTCTGCATGCCGACCAGGGAGGTGAGCAGGTCCCCCTTGTCCTCGCGCGCCTCCTCGAGGTAATTGGCTATGGAGAACTGCTGGAGGCTCTTCTCCCGGCGCTCGGCAATGTGCTCGACGTCGCTCATGCCGTAGGCTGCCGCCAGGTCGAAGAGCAGGTGAGCGCTTCTGCGCAGCCCTTCGGAGGTGACGACGCGGAAACGCATCCGCGCGCGGGGGCCTAAAGGCGGCCGGGCCCCCATGCGGCGAACGCGCGCGATCACCTCTTCCCGCATCTCGGGGGCCATCTGCGGAAAAATCGAGAAGCCGCTGATCAGGCCGGCCGACAGACGCCGCTCGCGGGAGAGAGGCACGGCAAAGGTGACCAGCCCGAAGGGGCATACGGAGATAGAGGGCTCGCCCCAGCGGAAGGATTCTTCGACGGACCTGCGGCGGTGCTCGCGGCAGTGGGCCGCGAGCTTCTTCACCTCGGCAAGCTTGAGGCAGAGCGAGCACCCGCCCAGGCGCCACTGCTCGCGGCCATCGCGGTCGGCGAGCACCAGCGGCAGCCCGGTGGCTGAGCGATACTCGATGCCCAGCCGCCGCACCCGCGCGAGATCTCCTTCATCCTCCCGTGCACCCGGTTGCTTCCCCATGGCAGCATGATTTTACAAAAAATAACGGTCCGAATACAAGACGGCGCACCGGCCCCGGCGCTACGGTGAAGCCATGACACTCGCGGAGATTGCACAGGGAGCATATACGGAGGGGCGGCGGCTGGTCGCGCCGCTGGCGGGTTTTCCCGGGGTGGAGATGATCGGCAGCACGATCAAGATCGCCCAGCAGAACTTCGGGGAGCACTACAAGGCCCTTCGCAGGCTTGTCGATACCTTCCACCCCGACCTCGTGTTCCCCCTCATGGACCTCTCTGTAGAAGCGAACGCCCTGGGCCGTTACACGATCTTCCCCCAGGATGAGTCGGCCACGGTTCCCAAGGAGCGGTTCGTGATCGATGAGCTGGACCGCCTGGGGCAGATCAACATCACCTTTGACAGCAGGCTCATGGGCTACGTGGAGACCCTGCGGATGATGAGCGTCACACTGCCGGCGGGAACCATGAAGGGCGCCTACGTGGTCGGGCCGTTCACCCTGGCGGGGCTCATGATGGGCGCCGATGACACGGTGATGTCCACGGTGCTCGACCCCGCGGTGCTTCACCGGCTGTGCCACTTCACCACGGAACGCATCCAGGAGTACATCCAGCTCCTGCTGGCGGCGGGCGCCGAGGTCATCTGCATCCTGGAGCCGACAGCCGTGATGCTCAGCCCCGAGCAGTTCTCCGAGTTCTCGGCCATCTACATCCGCCACATCACCACGAGCTTCAAGTACAGCAGGGCGAACTTCGTCTATCACACCTGCGGCAACACGATGCACCTGGTGGACAAGATGGTGCGCGCGGGGGTGCACGGGGTGAGCCTCGACTCCCGCGACATGGGGGTGGACCTGTCGGCCGTGGCTGCGCGCATCCCCAGCGACGTGGTGGTGATCGGCAACATCAGCCCCGCCACGACGATGCGCTTCGGCACCCCGGCGGAGGTCACCGGTGAGGTCAACGAGCTGCTGCGGGAGATGGCTCCCTACCCGAACTTCGTGCTGAGCACCGGCTGCGATCTGCCCCAGGAGACGCCCATCGCCAACATCCAGGCTTTCATGGATGCCGGTCGGGCATGGAGGAAGCAGGGGGGCGGCCCTTCTATGAAATGATCTTCAGCCCGGGATAGGCCATTTTCATCTCGCCATTCCGGTAGAGCGGGCAGATCAGCGCCGCAGGTCCCTCGAAATCCTCGTCGCGGGCGGCGCAACGAACTGGTGCAAAGAACCACTTTCCCGTGACGTTCGGTACGCTTTTCTCCATGTCGGCGATCTCGGCTGGGACTGCCACCCCTCGTCGAATGGTTTCTCCGGAATGTCGGCGAACAGGAAAAAGAGCTGGTTGCCGAACAGGAACGCGTACTGGCACCCATCAGCGCTGCACGGCGACGGCCGCGACCATTTCACCTTCTCTCCGCCCGCCTTCATGATGGTGTTTATCACCGCGACATGCGCGGCGGCGAATGTCGCCGGCAGCCGTGTCTCAAACGGGTGGCCCACGCCCATCACCCTCCGTTCACGCCCCGCGCGTGGCGCACCCCGTAGACGTCGGAGAGCAGGCGCGTGGCACCCTCAAGGTCGGCAGAGCACGGAGCGGGCAGGCTCACGAGCTTTTCCGCGGCAGCGGTATCCTTGAACCCCGTCCCCGTGAGAAGCACGACGATTGTCGCCTCGGGGTCCAGGGTCTTTCGATCGTTCAGGAACCCGGCCCATGCCGCGGCGGATGAAGGCTCCACGAACAGGCCCGCCTCTTTCGCCAGCTCAGCCTGCGCTTCGCTGATCTGATGGTCGTTCGCCTCCACGGCCCTGCCGTCGGTCTTCGCAAGGAAATCGAGGGCCATGGCCCCGCTTGCGGGCCTGCAGACGGAAAGGGAGTCCGCGATGGTGCTGGTGCGCTCCAGCACGACCTGCTTTCCCTCGCGCCAGCTCCTGGCGATTGCATTGCTGCCCTCGGCCTGGACGACCACCATGACGGGAACGCGCTGAGCGCTTCCCGCGGTGCGCAGGTCGGTGAAACCCTTGCACGTGCCCGAGAAGATGACCCCGTCACCGGTGGGCACGTACATGACATCCGGCGGCCGGGAGCCGAGCTGGTTGAACACCTCTATCGCGACGGTCTTCTTTCCTTCCACGGTGAATGGGTTGTAGCCGGTGTTCCTGTTGATGCCGCTGTAAGCCGTTGTGTAGGCGATGGAAAGCGAGAAGGCATCATCGTAGGTCCCCTCCACCGGTACCACGCGCGCGCCGTACATGAGGGACTGCAGGAGCTTTGCCCGCGGAGCGGCGGCGGGCACGAACAGGATCACCTCGAGCCCCAGGGCCGCCCCCGCGCAGGCCATGGAGGCCCCCGCATTGCCCGTGGAGGCGAGCGCCACGCGCCTCTCCTTGCGATCCATTGCCTGCGCTGCGACAAGCTGCGATGCGCGGTCCTTCAGAGAGCCCGAAGGGTTCAACGTATCGTTTTTCAAAAACAGACGGGGAAAGCCGTATTTCTTTCTCAGAGAGAGAGGCTGCACCAGCGGCGAGCCGCCGGCCGGGAATGCACCGACGCCCGGCACCGGCAGCGGAAGGAAGTCCAGCGGATTGACGGGACTGCCGCGGAGGAGGGATGCGCCGGGGGTGAACTCGACCGACAGGTATCCCGTCGGGTAGCCTTGCGCGGCGCCGGCCTTGGGGGGCTTTGCGGCGCACTTCGGGCAGCGATAGACGACTTGGTCGGTCTCCAGCGCCGCATGGCAGGTAACACAGCGGTAGCGGATGCTCATCCGGCGGTGCCTGCCTCGGCGTTGAACTCCTCGATGAGCTGGTCGATGCGCCCTGCCTGCCCCTGGATCGATGTCCAGTAGGAGGCATCGCTCCACTGGGCGTTCAGCTCCTCGATGGCTTTCCCCTGCTGCTCCACCCAGGTGTAATACTTCAGGTTGTGGATGCGCTTGCGCTCGGGGTAGGTCAGCTCGAGGAAGTTGTCGGCCCGCTGTCCCGCCAGGCTCTGGTGGAAGAGCGCGATTGCGCCGCCGCGATCCAGCTCTCCCCCCTGCGCCGTCATCTCCTTGACCCGTGACCCGTAGAGCTCCATGGAGTCGGTGAGGATCGTGATGACAACGTCCTTTTCCCCCAGCTCGTAGTAGCGGGCCATCTTCACGGCCCCCAGGACGTTGGCGATGCCGGAAATGCCAAGGAGCGGGAGCTGCTCGATGAAGGACTGCGGGATGCCGCGCTCGGCCAGGTACGCCCTGCCGGCATTTTCGTTGAACAGCCGCAGCAGCGCCATGCAGTCATTGTCATCCACCGCGATGACCGCGTCGGTGTTCTTCACGTTGTGGATCCAGGGTACGTGCTTGTCCCCAATGCCCTCGATGCGGTGCGCGCCGAACCCGTTGCCCAGCAGCGTGGGGCACTGCAGGGCCTCCGCGGCGCCGATCCTGCACTCGGGGAAGGCCTGCTTCAGCGCATCCCCCGCCGCGATGGTGCCGGCCGAGCCGGTGGAGGAAACGAAACCGGCCATCCGGCCTCCGCTGCCCAGCTCCTTCTGCAGAACGCGCGTGATGGCCGCGCCGGTCACCGTGTAGTGCCAGAGGTAATTTCCGAACTCCTCGAACTGGTTGAAGATCACGATGTCGTCCCCCCTGTCGCGGGAGAGCTCGTGGCACTTGTCGAAGATCTCCTTCACGTTGCTTTCGCTGCCGGGTGTCGTGATCACCTCCCCGGCGATTTTCGAAAGCCACTCGAAGCGTTCCCTGCTCATTCCCTCGGGGAGGATGGCGATGGACTGGCAGCCCAGGAGTGCCGAGTTGAACGCGCCGCCGCGGCAGTAGTTGCCGGT
>JBEKVA010000154.1:0-9347 GCA_049514475.1 Spirochaetia bacterium | reverse complement strand
GAGGAGCCCCTGCGCCAGATCGCGCAGAACGCGGGCATGGACGGTTCGATCGTCGTCGACCGCGCGAAGAACGAGAAGAAGGGCTTCGGCTTCGACGCGCAGGCCATGGAGTGGTGCGACCTGGTGAAGAAGGGGATCATCGACCCGGCCAAGGTCACCCGCTCCGCGCTGCAGAACGCGGCCTCCATCGCAGGGATGCTCCTGACCACCGAGTGCGTCGTCACCGACCTTCCCGAGAAGAAGGACGCTCCGGCGATGCCTCCTGGCGGCGGCGGCATGGGTGGAATGGGCGGCATGGGCGGCATGGGCGACTATTAACCATAAATAGAACGGCGAACCGTATCAGGCCGTCCCGTGCATCCAGTGCGGGGCGGCTTTTTTTTCGCTCCGTGCGCGGCTCGCCGCGTGCGCTCCCTTGCACAACCATGCCCTATCTGTCAGGATTGCCGCATGCGCAGGGAGGACTTCGTTTTCTGCATAGGCTACGAGGGCAGCACGGCCATCGTTGACGGGAGGCTGCTGCGCCGCCACGGCTCTCGAACGACCCGGCAGCTCGCCGAGGATGGGTTGTACAAGCAGGCCATCAATTCAGCCATGTTCGCGGACAGTGCGCAGGAGCTGGATGAGGTCGTCGCCATTTTCAACGCCAAGACGAGCTCTCCGGTGCGGTCGGTCGAGGAGCTGAAGCGGATATTCGGCATCTCCGGGGTTCCCGAGGGAGTGAAAAAGGTCACGGTCGTCTGAGGGGGCCGCAGTGGAGCTGAGCCGCGAAGAGCTCCTGCAGCGCCTGAGGATCACCCCGCGGGAGCTGGAGGAGTGGACGGAAAACGATCTGCTCTCCCCGCTGCCCGGCCCGGCTGACCTGTTCCCCGAGTCCGCGCTCGAGGAAGGGGAGCTGATCAAGAAGTTCTCCTCCCTGGGGTACGCCCTCCCTGAAATCCAAAAGATCAAGCGCAGCGTCGGGCTGCCCGTCAAGGACGAAAAAGGCCACTACCTCTCCCGCAGCGATTTTCTCACCATCGGGGAGCTCGCCGAGAAGAGCGGCATCAACGTACGGACCATCAAGTTCTGGGAGGAGAAGGGCCTGATCGCGCCGCACCGGCGGACCGAGGGCGGGTTCCGCCTGTACCGGCCCGGTGAGGTGGTGCTCCTGGCCTTCATCAAGGACCTGCAGACGTTCAATTACACTCTTGCCGAGATCGGCACAATCCTGAAACTGGCCGGCCCTGACCTGGGGGCGACCGACGCGGACCTTGCGGAGCTCTCCCTGCCGGAAATCGAAAAGACCGGGGCTGCCCTCGAATACCTCGTGGAGCGGATGCGGGAGGTGCGCGACGCCTCCTCCCGGGTGGAAACGGTGTTCGCGCGGCGCGTGCGCGCGGTCGGCCGCCTTCTGCGGGTGAAAAAACGGGCGGCCGAGCCGCAAAACTAGGGCGGCGGAGCGGCAAACCAGGGCAACAGGGGCAGCGCGCCGGTCTTGCGCGGGGTAAAACCGCGCCTTGACGCTCGCTCCGGCTTTATGGTATGTTTGCGCGGTTATTCATCCTCAACCCTTAAGGATTTTCATATGACAAACATTTTCGGTTTTCTCCCCCTGTTGATGGGGGTGCCGCAAACATCTGGCGGCGGCGCGGCGGGTGGCGGCGGCGGACAGCTCGTGACCATGCTGGTCACCTTCGGGCTGATCATCGTCGTCTTCTACTTCCTTGTCATCAGGCCTCAGAACAAGAAGAAGAAAGACGCTGCGAAGATGCTTGAGAACATCAAGAAGGGCGACAAGGTGGTGACCATTGGCGGGATGCACGGCACCGTTGAGTCCGCCAGGGACGACGCCGTGGTGCTGAAGGTCGACGAGAACGTGAAGGTCAAGTTCAGCAAGAGCGCGATCGCCACTGTCGTCTCGCGCAGCGATGATTCGGGAGACTCCAAGGAGTAGGTCAGTTCATGAAAAAGCGGTACCGATTCCTCATCATTCTCGCGGTGATCGCGGTTGGCTTGTATTTCGTCTGGCCCACGGTGAAATGGTATTTCCTGACACCGCAGGCGGACAAGGATATCGCGGAAAGCTCGCGCACTCAGATCAAGGTCTATGCGCAGGAGCAGGCCGATGAAGCCATCAAGAAGCTCATCGCCATGGATACTGCGACCCCGCTTCCGGCGGAGTACGGTTTCCTGATCAAGAAGGCCACTGTGCGCTACCGGACCGCCAACCGGAGCGTTCCCGCTTCGTGGAAGGTGCAGGACGTCCTGCAGGCCTACTCGAGCCGCGCCGACCTTGCCACCGATGCGGAGGACTGGTACCGCAGCCAGATGTTCGCCTTGAAGGATCTGAAAAACCAGACTATGCAGCTGGGGCTCGACCTTCGCGGCGGAATGTACGTCACCATACAGGTCGATTACGCGGCCTGGGAGAAACTGAACGGCACGACGCTCAACAAGTCGCAGCGCGACGACAAGATGAAGACCACCCTGGAAGTGCTCAGGAACAAGATCGACCAGTTCGGTCTCTCCGACCCGTCCATTCGCACTCAGGGCGATGACAAGATCATCATCGAGATTCCCGGCACCTCCGACCCTGAAAACGTCCGTCGTTTCATCATGGGAAAGGGATCCCTCACGTTCCACATTGCCGACACCGATGCCCTTCAGAAAGTCAGGGATTACTCGGCGGCCCACCCCGGTGTGCTCCTGGACGCCGCGGGCACTGTGAAGGATACAGGCGTGCTCAGCGTCATTCCCGCGGGGGACGTGCTGCGTGGAGTTTTCGACAAGGACTCCTACGGTCTTGACCAGTTGAAGGGTTTCACCGTCCTGAAGCAGGAGGTGGGGCTGAACGGGACCGAGGTCAAGAACGCGTCGGTATCGCGGGACCCGGTCACGGGCCAGCCGACGGTCATTTTCAACCTGACGCCCCAGGGCGGGGAGACATTCTACAAGCTCACCAGTGCCAACGTGGGCAAGACGCTCGCGGTAGCCCTTGATGACAAGGTCAAGGCCCAGGCGACGATCGAAGAGCCCATCCGGGACCAGGTCAGCGTTCGCGGGTTCAAGCTGGAAGAGGCCAACGACCTCGCCCTCACCCTGCGAACGGGCGCCCTGCCTGTGCCCCTGGAGATCACCAGCCAGCAGGCAATCGGCGCTTCCCTCGGCCAGGATGCCATCAACCAGGGCATCAAGGCGGTCGTCATCGGCGTCGGGCTGGTCATGCTGTTCATGCTGTTCTACTACCGCAGGGCGGGCTTGAACGCGGTGATCGCGCAGCTGTTCCACCTCTACATAAACGTCGCCATCCTGTCGGTATTCGGCTTCACGCTGACACTGTCGGCTATGGCGGGCCTCGTGTTGTCCATCGGTATGGCCGTGGATGCGAACGTTCTGATCTTCGAGAGGATGAAGGAAGAGGCGCGCCTGGGCAAGACGAAGCAGGCGGTGGTCAGCCACGGCTTCTCCCGTGCCTTCTCGGCGATCCTTGACTCCAACGTCACCACCGTTATCGCGGCCCTCGTACTGACCCAGCTCGGCAAGGGCAGTATCCAGGGGTTTGCCGTGACGCTGCTGATCGGAAATATCGCCACGCTCTTTGCCGCCGTGTTCGTCTCCCGGCTCATCTTCGACTTCGAGCTTGACGTGCTGAAAGCGAAGAGGCTGGTTCTTACCTGGAGAAAGATTACATGAAGAGAGTCATCCACTTCTCCCGAGCACGTTATTACGTGTTCGGCTTTTCAGCGCTGCTGATCCTCATCGGCGTCGCGGGGTACGTCTTCAATCACGGGCTGAACCTCGGGGTGGACTTCAAGGCAGGCGTCTCCTACCAGTTCCAGATCGCGCCGATCAGCTTCACCGTCGAGTACACCGGGCCCGACAAGGTCGAGATTTCCATACCCGCGGGGTCGCAGGCGCTGACCTCGCCAGGCGATATCATTTTTACCATTACGAACGCGAAGAACGGGACAAAGGAGCCCTTCCCGTTCCGCTACGCGGACTACAAGACGGTGAAGGACCTGCTGGATGCCATCTCCAAGATACCCGGCATGTCCACCGTGCTCAAGGGTGACGGCGGAGCATCGCCATCGAACCTGCTCCCCCTCCCTCGCCCCGCCGATATCACGGGCGCTCCTTTTGCCATCAACCTCACCCCTGGACCAGGCCGGGGGGCGGAAGCCGACATTGCCCAGGTGCGTGCCCTGCTGCCTCCCCTGGGTGAGTTCACCCTCCAGGCCGTCGGATCACCGGCGAACCAGGAGTTTATCACGCGGATCCCGGTTGCCGCTGGAGCAAACGAAGCCAATTTCCAGCAGGATACCCAGAAAGCTCTTCTGCAGATCCTCGAAGGCAAGTTCGGCGCTGGCCAGGTCATCGTGAAGAGCAGCGATTTCGTCGGCGCGCGCATGGCGCAGAGCCTTGCATCGCAGACGATCTGGCTCGTGCTGATTGCCGTCGTGCTGATACTGCTGTACATGGTATTGCGGTTCCGCCCGGCCATTTACGGCATTGCCGCGGTGCTGGGGATCCTGCACGACGCATTGGTCATGCTTGGCTTCGATGCCGTGTTCCGCGTGGAAATCGACGCAGGCACCATTGCCGCCATCCTGACGATCCTCGGGTATTCCATCAACGACACCATCGTCAACTTCGACAGGGCGCGTGAAAACAACAAGCTCATGCGCGGGTCGAACCTGCGGACGATCATGGATACCAGCGTTTCACAGACACTGGGAAGAACCTTCATCACGTCGGGCGCTACCCTGCTCACCGTCATCGCGCTGTTCATTCTCACGACCGGATCGATAAAGAACTTCGCCCTGAACATGATCGTCGGTATCGTCGAGGGGACCTACTCTACGTTCATATCAGCGTTCCTCGTCATCGAGTGGTCCAACTGGCGGGACAGGAAGCGCAAGGCGGGGGACCTGGCGAAATACGGCATCGCCTCCACCCAGCGGCCAGATGATGGTGTTCCCGCCTTGCAAGGCGCGCAGCCAGGCACAGCGGCTCTGCCTGCGGTCGAAGAGCAGGACGAGTCGGCCGAAGAGGAAGAAGGCGCGGCGGAGGAAGCGGTCCCCGGGCAGCTTGCCACCGAGCCGATGGTCCCCGGCGACGGCAGCAAGCCGGTAGCGGCGCTGCAGCCGCAGGCGGCCGCCCCGCGGCCGGCCAGTCCCGCGCCGTTCCTCGGGCAGTCGGGCTCGCGCAAGAACAAGAAGCACCGAAGGCGGCACCACTAGACATCATGACGCTCCTCTGCCTTTCTGACATCCACGGGGAGGCCGCTGGGCTTCGGGAAATCCTGTCAGACGCTTCCGGGATCGACGCCGTCGTGGTAGCTGGTGACATCACGCACCTCGGCGGCCACGCGGAGGCGGAGGCGGTGCTCGCGCCGCTGGCGGCCTCGGGGATCAGGATGCTGGCGGTTGCCGGCAACATGGACCATGAAGGGGTGCGCCAGCTGCTCGGCGAGCGGGGCATCGATATCCACGCGCGGGGCATCACGATCGGGACCGTCGGGTTCATGGGTCTCGGCGGCGGCACCCCGTCTCCGTTTGGAACGCCCTGGGAGCTGTCCGACGAGGAGGCCAGGGGATACCTGGCAACAGGTCTTGCCGCCATTTCGGATGCCCCGTACAAAGTGCTTGTGTCTCACGCACCGCCGCGCGACACAAAGATAGACAGGAGCTTCGCGGGGCTGCACTTCGGTTCCGGGGCCGTGAAAGAGTTCCTGCTCTCCGGGAGCATCGGCCTGTGCATCAGCGGACACATCCACGAGGCGCCGGGGGAAGACAAGGTGGGAAGCTGCCTTTGCGTAAACCTCGGCCCATTCAAGAACGGACGCTACGCCCTCATCACCATCACGGATGACGGGCCTCATGTCACATGGAGGAAGAAATGAATCTGACCGCATTATCAGCCGTCGCCAACTCGGTGCGCTCCCTGACCATCGACGCCATCGAGAAATCAAAGTCGGGCCACCCCGGCCTTCCCATGGGATGCGCCGAGCTGGGCGCGCTCCTCTACGGTGAGCTGCTCAGCCACTTTCCCGGTGACCCGAAATGGCTGAACAGGGACAGGTTCGTCCTTTCCGCCGGCCACGGGTGCATGCTCCTGTATTCGCTGCTGCATCTCTCCGGCTACACGCTGAGCCTGGAGGACCTCAAGGGCTTTCGCCAGCTTGGCTCGCGGACCCCGGGGCACCCCGAGTGGGACCTGACCCCCGGGATCGAGGCCACGGCAGGCCCCCTGGGCCAGGGCCTGGCAAACGGCGTCGGGATGGCAATTGCTGAGCGGATGCTCGCCGCGAAGTTCAACACGCCGAAGCACGCGGTGATCGACCATCGCACGTACGTCCTTGCCAGCGACGGCGACATGATGGAAGGGGTTGCCTCAGAAGCGGCCTCCCTCGCCGGTCACCTCGGCCTGGGCAAGCTCATCGTCTTCTATGACTCCAACAGGATCACCATCGAAGGCTCCACGGACCTCGCATTCTCGGAGAACGTGCTGAAGCGCTACGAAGGCTATGGCTGGAACACCCTCACCGGCAGCATGTACGACTTCGACGCCCTCATGGCCCTGGTGGAGAAGGCAAAGAGCGTCGGCGACAGGCCCACCATCATCCAGCTCACCTCGATCATCGGGAAGGGCGCGCCGAAGAAAGCCGGCACCTCCAAGGTCCACGGGGAGCCGCTCGGACCCGAGGAGGCCGCTGCCGCGAAGAAGGCCATCGGCGTTCCCGACGGGTGCCAGTTCTACGTGTTCCCCGACGCCGAGTCGTATTTCCGTGAGAAGCAGCCACAGTGGAAGACCCGCTACGAGCAGTGGACAAAGCTGCTGGAAGAATGGAAGAAAGAGAACCCGGCCCTGGCGGCCGAGTGGAAGAAGTTCTATTCCGTCGAGTCGGACCTCAGCGCGGTTGCCATGCCGCCATTCAAGGTTGGAGACAGCCTTGCCACACGCGCCGCGAGCGGCCAGGTGCTGAACGCCATTGCCAAGGCGGTGCCGAACCTGATCGGCGGCTCGGCGGACCTCGCCCCTTCGAACAACACGAACCTGACGGACATGGGGGATTTCCAGAAAGCCACCCCGCTGGGCAGGAACTTCCACTTCGGCATCCGCGAGCACGGCATGGCGGCCGTCTGCAACGGCATCGCCTATCACGGCGGCCTGCGGCCCTTCTGCGCGACATTCATGGTCTTCTCGGACTACATGCGCCCTTCCATCCGCGTGGCCGCCATAGCAAAGCTGCCGGTGATCTACGTGCTGACGCACGACTCGGTCTTCGTCGGAGAGGACGGCCCGACCCACGAGCCAGTCGAGCACCTGGCGGCCCTCCGCGCCATCCCGAACCTGCTCGTGCTTCGCCCCGGTGATGCCGAGGAGACGGAGATGGCCTGGCGCATGGCCATGGAGCGCACCACGGGACCGAGCGCTCTCGCCCTGACACGCCAGGGGATCGCCGTATACCCGAAGGCTGACGCCGACTGGCGGAAGAGTTTCCGCAAGGGCGCCTATGTCGCGAAGGACTGCGCGGGAAAACCTGACGTCGTGATCGTTGCAACGGGCTCCGAGGTATCCGTGGCGCTGCAGGCAGCGGCCGCGCTCACCGACCGCAAGGTGCGCGTGGTCTCGGTGCCCTGCCGCGAGCTGTTCATGGCACAGAGCGCGGACTTCCGCACTTCCCTGGTGCCGGCGGCCGCGAAGAAGGTCGTCTTCGAAGCAGGCGTCTCCCTGGGGTGGAAAGGACCATTCGACGATTCGCTGCTCTTTGTCGGGATCGACAGGTTCGGTGAGTCGGGACCCTATCAGAAGATCGCCGAGCACCTGGGCATCACCGCCGCTTCCCTGGAGAAGCGCATCAGGGATTGGAAGTAGCGGAAGGACGACCCGCCGGCATTGCGCCGGCGCGGTCTCTGTTAAAAAACAACGCGGCCTCCGAGGGGAGGCCGCATTGCTTTTCCGCGCGCGTGTTCAGCCCGGCTTCTTCCGCGCTGCGGGCTTTTTCGCGCTGCCGGTACGCGATTTCAGTCTTTTCTGCCGTGTCGTGGCAGCTTCCTTCAGGAGGCGGATTCCCTCGGAGCCCTCGATCCGCTTGGAAAACGCCTCCCCCTCGGCCACCATGACGTCGCGGAAATGGCGAAGCGCATCGCCCATGGTGCGCTTGGGCGGGGTGCGTCTCTTCTTCACCTGAGCGTAGAGGAACTCGCAGATTTCCGGCGTGCCGGATCGCAGGTTCATCTTCTTGATGTTGCGCTGGTATTCCTCAAGGAGAGCCGGCCTGCGCGCGAGCTTCGACAGCAGCGTGGCCAGGTGCCCCGGGGTGCGCGTGAGCCAGCCGAGCTTGTTGTTGATGACCCAGCTGGTGGTCTCCTTCTCATTGGCGAGGAAGCTGGAAATGATGATCGGCCTCTGCTGGAGGAGCGTCTCGAAAACCTGGTTGGGGCCTGACTTGCCCACCACGACGTCAGCGGCGGCAATGTACTCCGCGAGGTTCGTCATGTAGCCGCGCACGGTAATCTTCAGCGAACCTACCGGGCCGCGCGCCAGGGTCTGGACATCGGCGAGCAGCCGCGCGTTGCGGCCGCAGATGACCACCACCTGCATGTCCAGGCCGCGCTCGATAAGGGTCGCCAGGATCTTCTTCATCGGTCCGACGCCTTCCGCGCCGAAGAACAGGAGCACGGTAAAGGCTTTCAGCGTGAGGTCCAGGCGGCGGCGCAGGACTGTCTTCGACTCCGTGCGCAGGGCAAAGCTGGGCTTGATGGGGAAGGAGAACACCTTCACCTTGCTGGCGGAGATGCCTTTCTGCACGATTTCATCCCGCGATTTGCGGGAAAAGACCATGCTCCAGTCGAAGGCGGGGGCAAACCAGATGTAGTGAGAGTCGAACGGCTCGGGGTTGAGCACGACGGAGGTCGCATCGAGCTGGCCCACGCGCTGCAGGAGCTCCAGGTAATGGGTGAAAGTGAAATACGTGGAGACCACCAGGTCAGGCTTTTCCCGCTCGAGGTAGGCCACGAACTTCGGCAGGATCGTGATGCCGAGGATCCGGTCGATGATCTTGATCATGAACGGGTTGTCGGCGCCGCGATAGAACGCGTTGATCAGCGGGGGATAGCGAAGCGCGTTATTCCAGTAGAACTTGTACAGGTAGCGCAGGAAGCTTGCGCCCAGCTCTATCCCCAGGTTCACCACGTGTACGTCCAGATCCTTGTAGCCGAGGATGTCGAACTGCTGCTTGATGGCCTGGGCGGGGGCGATATGTCCGCCGCCGATGTCGATGGTGTAAATGTCTATACGCTTCATCAATCCCATAGTGTAGTCCCCTGCCAGAAGGCCTGTCAACGTTGGCAGGAAATCCC
>JBEKVA010000153.1:0-9413 GCA_049514475.1 Spirochaetia bacterium | reverse complement strand
GCACGAAGCGCTGGCGTTCGCGGTGCGGCTGGAATGCGCGCTGTGGGCGCCCCGGGGCAGGCGGAGGTCGGCGCTGCGGGGCCGCGGCTTGCCGCGGGCAGGGATGGCCGCCCGGCGCGCGCCGCGGCGCGCATTCCCCTGATGGGAGCGGGTGCCGAAGGCGCTGGCGCGGGAAGCCCCGCGCGTCCTGCACGCCGCGTACGGCCGACGGTCACGAGCCTTCGGCGTGCCCTGCCTCGCCAGCACATGCAGCAGGCCAACCTTCCTCCGCTTATCGAAATGCGGGTCTCGCTGCAGAACCATAGGATCGGGTTCAGGAACGTGCACCGCATCCCCCCTGGGGCCAACCGGTCGGTGGGCGGCAGGTTCTCATCGTATCTCATCTTCATCCTGCCATTCCCCGCCTCGATCGGTGAGATCCGCAACGTGGAAGGGAAATACCACTTCACGCCTCTGCGCTCGGAGCTGTTCCCCGGCATCGAGGGGTCGGTCGAGGACTGCCTGGACAAGGAGATCCCCTTCATAAGCCCCCGGGGCAAGGAGCTCTCCCTCCACTTCCGCCAGTGGGTGTCTCCCCTCGACGAGATCAATGCGCTGATGGTGCAGGCGCGCAGCGGAGACGGCTGAGAGCGTGACAGAAGGAAGGGCCCGGGCTCAGGGCCCTTCTCACAGCTTAGAAAGCCCCTTTGCCGCCTCCGCGCGCGTCGCGGCATTGGGGTCGGAGTCCGCAATCTGCTTCAGCCGCTCGCGCAGGTCCGCGAAATGGTTCTCCGCGATCCCGCGCACCGCGTAGGACCGTACGATCGGGTCGGGGTTCTCCAGCAGCTTGAGGTAAATCTCCTTCAGCTGGCCGTCCTTCAACGTCGAGATGACCCGCGCCGTGGCAAGGAGCGTGAGTTGGTCCACGGAGCGCGTACCGGCGGCAACGGTTCCCCGCGCGGCATCGATGGCCGCGGACGGTGAATGCGCCGCGAGCGCGCCCAGTGCCGCTTCCCGCGTTTCCGGCGGCCGTGACGGCCCGGAATACAGGCTCAGCAGGGCGCTGTCTGCTTCGCTTCCGCCGATCTCACCGAGTGCCTGTATGGAGGCCAACCTCACCTGGGGCACGGGGTCCCACTCGGCCTTGTAGGAGAGTATGGGCACCGCCTGGCCCGCCTGTCCCCCGTCGAGCTGCCGCGCCAGGGTCTTCGCGCTCATCTCCCGTACGTTCCAGCTTTCGTCCCTGAGCCCCTGCAGCAGGAGAGGGAAGGCCTCCGACATGCTGAACCTGGCAACGGCCGAGGCCGCGTACAGGCGTATCAAGGCATCCTTCTCCGCGAACATGTCCCGCAGCACCGGCAGGGCCCGGGCGTCGCCGATCTTCCCCAGCGAATCTGCCGCATACATGCGTCGGATCTTGTCCTCGTCGGTGTTTTTCGCAATGGCGAGAAGCGCGTCCACGGCCGCGGGATTTTTCATGGCGCCCAGCGCCAGGATTGCCTCGGACCTGTGCGCATCGGGGAAGTCACCGCTTTTGAGCTTCTCGGCCAGAAGGGCCGCGCTGGAGGAGTCCCCCACTCTGCCCAGGGCCTCGATCGCCGCCGAGGCAACGGCGCTGTCGGAGGAATCAACCAGCGGAGCAAGCGCGGGGGCAAGACCCGCACTGTCGATGGCGGAGAGGTACTTGACGGCGGAGACCAGAAGCTCGGAGGGCGAGTCGCTTCCCGCCGCGAGGATCTCCTTTGCCCTTCCCTCCCCGTCCTTCTGCTTCAGATCGCGAAACATGTCGAGCACTGCTTTCTGAACGGCGGTCGATCTCTGTTCACGCAGTATTTGCAGGAGCTGCTCGGTGTACCCCGTGTCCCGCGCCGCCGTCAGCCCCTGGATGGCCTCCAGGACCTGGCTGTCGATGCCGTACAGCAGGGTCTGCCGCGTGCGCTCCTTTGGAGAGGGGGAATCGGCAGCCCACGAGGCAGCGGAGAGGAGTATGAAAACCAGGACCGCGGCGGAAATCAGTGGTCCTTTCATGCCGGCCTCCGTCTTCTGAACAGATCGGTGAGGAAGGGGACGCGAAGCGCCGCGTACATGCCAATCGTCAGGGCGACGCCCATCGCCACTGCCGCTGCAATCAGAAGCGTCGCCTGCAGGCTCCCCCCATGCATCCAGAGATCCGGTTTCCACCAGCGGAAGATCAGGAGCAGAGCGGCCATGGGAAGGGAGCCTATGACGGCCTTGCCCAGCGTGAGGGTGATGGCTTTCATGCCGATGCCCCCGAGCCTCCGCCGGGCAATGATGCCCAGGGCCACCATCCCCGCGGTAAAAGCGATCGAGTTCGCGTATGCCAGGCCGCTGACGCGCAGCGGCGTCTCTTTCAGGATGAGGGACAGCACGATGTCGATCACGGCAATCAGGCCGGCACTCCCCACGGGCACGATGAAGCTCTTGAATGAGTTGAAAAGCTTCTGGAGGAAGTTGTACAGGCCCATGCTCACCAGGCCAAGGCCGTACGCGGTGAGTGCCCGGGCCGCAAGGAAGGTGCCCTGGGGCCTGAAATGCCCCCGCTGGATGGTCGCGGCAATGATCTCCCGGCCGAAGAGGCACAGGAGCACGGCGGAGGGGACAAGCAGGATGATGATGAACTGCACCCCGTAGGAGACTGATCCGCGGAGGCCCTCACGGTCGTTGTCCACCGCCTGCCTGCTCATCTTCGGGAAGAGCACGGTGGACACCGAGGTCATGAATATCCCCAGCGGGATCTGCAGGAACATGACGGAGTTGGCAATGGCGGTCACGCTCCCGTCTTCCAGGCCGCTGGCGAAGATCGTGGCGATGTACTGGTTGATCGCCACGATGGAGGCGGAGGCGAGGTATGGCAGCCACAGGCGTGCCGTCTTTATGAAATCCGGGTTGCGGAAACGGAAGCTCGGGCGGAAGGCGTAGCCGTGCCGCCGGAAGGCGGGGAGCTGACAGACGAGCTGCAGGACCCCCCCGACGAGCACGCCTACCCCCTGCGCCACGATCCCCAGGCTCCCATGGAAGAAGAACAGGGCAAGCACGGTGGCCAGGGTGAACATAAGGGGGCTGAGCGCGGGGACCGTGAAGTTGCCGTGCGTGTTCAGCACCGCCATGACCAGTGCGCTGAAGGACACCAGGAGGATGTAGTTGAACATCCAGCGCATCAGCTCAATGCCCATTTCGATCTTTGCAGGGTCCTGGAACTGCGTGAAGAGGTTGACGAATGTCCTGGGGAAGATGAGGCTCAAGGCCACCAGAGGGAGCAGGACCACCACCTGGAATGCCACCAGGGTCCGAACAAGCTCCCGCGACCTGCCGCCGGAAGGGTCCTCCGCGATCGTGGACGACAGCACGGGAATGAACGCAGCGGAGAATGCCCCCTCGGCAAAGAGCTTTCGCAGGTTGTTGGGGATGGTGAAGACGGCATTCATGACGTCGGCGGCGCCGGCGTCCCCGAAATAGATGCTGATGAGCGCCTGGCGGACGTAGCCGAAGAGCCGGGAGGCGGCCGTGCAGGCCATGACGAGGACGGTGGTGAGCGTCCTCGAGCGGCCCTCCGCCGCCGGCTTCTCTATCGCCATGTGCTATTCCTCGACCTGGAACGTAAGGCTCTGCAGCTCGCGGCCCTTCCAGATGCGGCTGACCCTGACCGTCCACTGCCCGATTTCCGGGGTGAGATCTATCTGCGCGGGAGCCTGGGCCCCCGGCACTATCCTTCGGCTGAGAATCTCCGTACCGTCCTTGAGAAGGGTCAGGTCGACGGGGCCGCCCCCCGTCATGTCGTTGTAGACGCAGATTTTCATGGCCTCCCGAGAGGGGAAGGGGCTTGCGGTGGAGAGTGACTGGTAGTCGTCGGTGAGCTTCATAGCGAGCACCGGCGCTCTCCAGGGAATGACGCGCCGCGCGCCCAGGAACCGCTCATGGTAATAGGGCAGCTGGAGGGAGGAAATGATGACGCCTGTTTTCGGTCCCTCGGAGGCGGCGTGCACGAACTGATCGGCGCCGATGTAGACCCCGACGTGGGTGGGATCTTTCATGGTCTCCTGCGCTTCGGTATCGAAAAACAAGAGGTCGCCGATATGCAGCGGACGGGTGACTTCGGTGCCTGACCTGAACAGGGACTGGACACGGCGGGGAAGCTCCATGGATGCCGTCTGTCGGAACACCGATGAGATGAGCCCCGAGCAATCGAAGCCCTCGCGGGAGTCGCCCCCGCGCACGTATGGGACGCCGATGCACTTCATCGCCGCGCGTATGACCTCGTTGGGAATCGAGATGTCCGCCTGTTCCGCCGCGGCGGGGGCGGCACTGGCGGGGACAGTGCCCGCGGCGGGCACGGCAAGGGAAACGGGAAGAGCAATGGTTGAACGGGTCAGCGGTTGCGCGGGGGTTGACGCGGCACCCAGCAGGGAGAAGGCAAACAGGAGCAAAGTGCAGGATCGTCTCATGAACAGCCGCCTCTCCTTCATGATCGGCATACCTCCCGGCTCCCATAGCGGGACAGGAAACCCCTCTTGAACTCCTGAAACTGCCCCCGCGTGATGGCCTCCCTGATGGATCGAACGAGGTGCTGGATGAACGCGAGGTTGTGGTGGCTGGCAAGGACGGCGGCCTGTATCTCCTTTGCCTTGAACAGGTGGCGGAGATAGGCGCGTGAATGCGTGCGGCAGGTGGTGCATCGGCATTCTGCGTCGATGGGCCGGAAATCGAGCCGGAACTTCTCGTTGCGCAGGGACAGGGGGCCGTCGAAGGTGAAGACCTGGGCGTTGCGCGCCGTCCGCGTGGGAAAAACGCAGTCGAACAGGTCGATGCCCGCCTCGACCGCCTCCAGGATGTATTCGGGGGTTCCGATCCCCATGAGATACCGCGGCTTGTCCTGGGGCAGGAGCTCGGCGGAGCTGCAGAGGAAGTCCTTGAACACGGGGAACTCCTCCCCCACCGAGAGGCCGCCGATGGCGAAGCCGGGCAGGTCGAGGGCGAGCATCTCCTCCGCGCTCTGCTTTCGCAGGTCGCGGAAGAAGTTGCCCTGCATGATGCCGAACAGCATGCCCTGGAGCGGGGCCGCGGCCCCGTTCCGAGCTGCCGGGGCGGCGGCTTCCCGCCAGCGGTCCCTGCTCCGCTTCAGCCACAGCGCCGTCCGCCGCACGGCGGTCTCCGCCTCCGCGCGGCTGATGCCGGGGGCCGTGCACTCGTCGAGCTGCATCATGATGTCGCTGCCGAGCGTCGTCTGCACGTCAACGACATCTTCCGGGGTGAGATGATGCATCGAGCCGTCGATATGGGACCGGAATGTGACGCCCTCCTCATTGACGGTGCGGAAGGAGGAAAGGGAGAACACCTGGTAGCCGCCGGAGTCGGTGAGGATATTGTGCCGCCAGCCCATGAAAGCGTGCAGCCCCCCGGCGGCCGCAATGACGTCCCGTCCCGGTCTCAGGTAGAGGTGGTAGGTGTTGCCGAGGATCAGGTTGACCCCGATGTCCTCAAGGTCGCTGTTGCGCATGGCCTTCACGGTGGCATTCGTGCCCACGGGCATGAAGCAGGGCGTTGATACGGTGCCGTGATTAAGGGCGAGGGAGCCGGTGCGCGCATTGCAGCCCGGGTCGCGGTGCAGGAGGGTAAACGACATCAGCAGCCGACCCGCTCGAAGGCCTGGGCCGCGGCCCCGAGAATCCCGGCGTCTCCCCGCAGCTCGGCCGCGACGACCTTTACCCCCTGGCAGATCTGCGGCCAGCAGTAGTCGGGCAGCCTGCGCCGTATCGGCTCCAGCAGTATCTCTCCCGCCTCGGAGACCCCACCCCCGACAATGCACGCCTCCAGGTCGAGCACGTTCAGAAGGCTGCCGAACGCCTGGGCGACCCATTCTCCCGTCTCCTCCATGACGTCCACGGCCAGCGGATCTCCCGCGAGGGCCCTGTCGGTCACCATTTTCGGGGTCACCGCCGTGCCTTCGGTGTTGCCGCCCCCCTGTCCGCGCTTGCGCAGCTTTTCGCCGTAGATGCGGGCGATCGCCGTGCCGGAGGCGTACTGCTCGAAGCAGCCCCTGCTGCCGCAGTCGCACCACAGCCCTCCCCTGTTCACGCAGAGGTGACCGATTTCCGCGGCAAATCCCCGCGAGCTACGGTAGACCTTGCCGTCGAGCACAATGCCCCCGCCTATGGCCGTTCCAAGGGTGATCATCAAGAAGTTGGCGAAGGTGCGCCCGGCCCCGTAGGCAAGCTCGCCGGCAGCGGCAGCCGTGCCGTCATTTTCGGCAAAGGCCGGCACGCCGAACGCGTCGGCAAGGTAGCGCTGCACCGAGCGGCGCTGCAGCGCGGGGATGTTGTTGCACCCGCCCACAAGGAGACCCTCATTCTTGTCGATGAATCCCGGAGTCCCTATGCCAATGGTGGTCATGTGCTGCGCGGATCCCTGGGCTGCCAGCAGGCCGCGCAGGGCAGAGGCGACCGGCTCCACGAGGCCCTCGAAGGAGTCTCTTGGGTTCATGACGACAGCAGTCTTTGCGGTAATGCGGCCGCGGCGGTTCACCAGACCGATCTTTGCCGACGACCCCCCGAAATCGATTCCCGCGGCGATCTCCATCCGGTCTTGTCCTCCTGGGCTATGTTCGGGCAGTTCGGAATAGCATGAAACCGAGGGCGAGGAAAAGGGTGAAGGGGCTCCACGCGCCGGCCAGCGGGGGGATGAATCCGTTCTTGGAGAGGATGGCGGCCAGCATCTGGGCCACGTAAAAGACCACGGAGATCACCAGGGCGGTGAGAAGGCTCATCAGCAGTATGTTTTTCTTGAAGGTGCTCCCCAGGCTGCTGGCCAGGAGGGCGACGATGAGAGGCGTGCAGGCGAAGGAGAACTTCCGGTAGTAGTCGGTGAGCACCTCGCGGTAAGGAAGCCCGGCTTTTCGCAGGACAGCCACGTAGCGACGGGATTCCCCCCTGTCCATCTGGTCGATGGACCGCGCGAGCCTCTGGAAGGTGTCGGGCGGCTCGGAAAGAACGGGAGAGTCGTACGCCGGCAGCCTCTGGTCGCTGAAAATTTTCGCGGCAGGGTCCCAGGTGAATATCCTGCACTCCTTCAGCAGCCAGTGCCCCGTGTTCCACTCGGCCCACTGGGCGTCAACGCGGCTCACCAGCCGCATGTGCTCGTCGCGTACCACCACGGTGACCCCTGTCAGTCTCTTCTGGGCGTCGTTGTAATAGTCAGCGACGTAGATCACCCTCTGGTCGGGACTGGTCACCGTCACGTTCGACTGGCTGAGGGACGTCACCTGCTTCACCGCGAGCGCATAGGCCTGGTTCTTCTTCTGGAAGGTGGGGATGACCACCAGGTCCTCGAAAAAGAACGCCCCGATGCTGAGGAGCACCCCCAGGATGATGAAGGGGGCAACCAGACGGTGCAGCGAGACCCCTGAGCCGAAGATGGCGAACAGCTCGTTATTGGCGTAGAACAGCCCCAGCGTGTAGGAGATGGCGAATAGGAACGACACGGGAAGAGCGAAAGAAACACACTTGGGCAGGTAGAGGACCGCGATCCACGCCACCTGCCGCAGGGTGACATCGTGGGCGAAGTAGCGCCAGATGCTGGCAAACACGTCGATGAGCTGCAGGAGCAGCACGAAGAAGGCTATCGCGACGAGGAATATCATCAGGAACTGCCGCAGCAGCATGCGGGGCAGGATGATCATCTGCGCGCCCCTGCCAGGAAGAACGCCGCGCCGGCAAGCAGAACCAGCGCATCGGGGAACCACATGGAGAAGGCGGGAGACAGAGACATGCGCACGCCGAATGTCTGGCCCGCGATCAGCAGTCCCCAGTACACGATGGCCACCAGGAGCCCGACGGCGAACCCGACGGTGCGCCCGCTGCGCCGGGCGCGCAGCCCGATGGGGAAGGCAAAAAAGGCGAACACCAGGCACGCCGCCGGCATTGAAAACTTGCGGTTGAACTCCACCAGGTAGGAACGCAGCGACTGGTCGGTCACGCTGCGGTCCGCTTCGGCTCCCAGCTCCTGCCAGGACGCGTCAATTGCCGTACGCTGGGCACCCTCCAGAGAGGGATAAGCGGCCAAGGCACGGGAGGCGGAGCGCAGGGCGCCTGCCAGCGCGAAGCGCAGCTCGGCGACCTTTTCCTCCTTCTGCGCCTCCGCCTTTTGCTGGTCGACGGACTTCAGCCGTATCTGTCTCCAGACGTCGGCGGAGCTCATGGAGGAGGGCGTCAGCCCCCCGATGGTCGCGCTGGTGATGTTCTTCAGCGCGATGGTGTAGACAAGCGTGTCCGAGAGGGTGTAGTCGTAGCGGTCCCCGTCCTTGGGGTTGCTGACCTGGGTGAAGACGTCATCGAGGGTGAGCGTGATGGCCCCGCCGCGGTCCGCCGCCTGGTCCAGCCGGGCGTCGCGGGCGCTGATGATCCTCCGGTTGCCCTCGGGGGAGCGGTCGATGATGAAGATGTCGTTGATGCGCCGTCCCTGGACCCCGCCGGTGACGATTGTCGTATCCTCGTAGCGTTTCACCGAGTACGGCTCCAGCTCCAGGGCAGGGTTGGAATAGAGGATCCGGCGATAGATCTCGACGAAGCGTATGTTTCCCAGCGGCATGAAGTAATCATTCATCACGAAGGATACCAGGGAAAAGCCCATCCCGAGAACCAGCAGGGGAACGAGGAGCTGCCGCGGCGGCACGCCCAGGGACCCGAAGGCAAGGAGCTCGTTCTCGGATGCAAGCCTGCCCACCGCCATGAGTGCGCCGACCAGGGAGCCGAACGGGAAGGAAAACGCGATGACGACGGGCATCGAGTAGAGGATGAGCTTCAGGACATCCCAGAAGGCCACCTTCTTTGCGAAGATCTCCTCTGCCATGACGAGGATCTGGTTGAGGAAGAACAGGAAGAAGAAAAAGAGAAAGGCTACGGAGAATGAAAAGAAGAACTCGCGGGCGATGTAGCGCCAGGTCTTGCTATGGCTGCGCAGCATCGGCGCCCTCTTCGTACATGCTCACACCGGCCCCCAGCGTCCCAAAAAATACGAACGGCGCCCGCCAGGCGATTGCGGGAACGTCGATGGAGGCAAGACCGTCGGAGATGCCCAGCCGCCGCCAGAGGCCGCTCCCCTTGCTGTAGACGCTCACTCCCCCGCCAAAGCTGCCGAAATACAGCGCCCGGTCGGTCTCGCACCCCGCGAGGACCCAGTCATCGCCGATCTGCCCCGTTGCCTTGCTGTAATGGATGAGGCTGCCGCCGTCTGGCTTCCAGACGAAGAGTCCCTCCCCGTAGGTACCTATCCAGACCCTTCCCTCGGCATCGGGAAGCACGGTCGTGATGTTGTCCGCGGCAAAGGAGTCGGCAATTTCCGAAAGTGCGCTCATCTGTCCCGTCTGCAGGTCCAGGATGACCACCCCGAGGTTCATCGTCCCGATGTAAAGCCGGCGTCCC
>JBEKVA010000152.1:0-9415 GCA_049514475.1 Spirochaetia bacterium | reverse complement strand
GGAAAAGAGAAAATGCACGGACACCGACCTGTGCCTTGTCTCGGAAATCTTCGCGCAGGCGCGGCAGCGGATGGAAGAGGTGCTCGGGGGCACCTCGATAGAGACGGTGGCAAAGGCCATAACGGCCCGCTCCCCCGGGTGGCTTAAGGTGATCCAATGCGCATGAGCGCTGAAACAACATCATTTCGATCGGAGGAACTGCATGCGTGAGAGAGTCGAAGAGGCCATGAAGGAAATCCGCCCGATGCTCCAGGCAGACGGGGGAGACGTGGAGCTGGTCGAGGTGACCGATGACGGGGTCGTCAAGGTCAGGCTGACCGGCGCCTGCGGCGGCTGTCCCATGGCCCAGATGACGCTGAGCGGCGGGATCGAACGCGCGCTCAAGGAAGCGGTACCCGAGGTGACGCGCGTGGAGTCGGTGCCGCGCGGGATGTAGGGGCGCCTAGTGTGCGAGCGCCCGCTCGACGGCTTCGGCGAAAAGCCGCTGCAGCCGGGCGTTCGTGCTCCCGCAGGCCTCCACGACCTGTCGTGACCAGGCGATATAGTCGAGCTTCCGCGCGTGACTCCACCCCAGCGGCGGGCTTTCGGCCACGGAGCGAAGGTTCGCGATCTTGTCGGCGATCTTGATCATGCGGGCGCGCAGCGACTTGTTCGGCGCGCTCTGCACCTGCAGCCGCTTTCGGGTCTTCTGATCAAGGCTCCTGTCATCCGTCACTTCCCCGACCAGGGCGGCCACGTCGTCACCGAAGGCTGATACCAGCTCCTCCGGCGTCGTTGCCGTGTCCTCGATGGTATCGTGCAGCAGCCCTGCCATCACCAGCGCCGGGTCCCCGCCGTCACTGGCTTCCGCCAAGAGGAGGGCCACCTCCGCGAGGTGGTTGACGTATGGTTCAGCATTCAGGCCCTTGCGGCGCTGGGCCGCGTGACGGCGCGCCGCGAAATCCAGGGCCCGGGCTATCTCGACGATTGCGTTCGCGGGGGAGCTCATGCGGTCAGCGCCGCCTTGAACCTGCGGTTCTCCAGGAGCGCGTGGTCGATGACCCAGTCCTTGAGGAACTCCACCATCGTGTGCAGCGCGTCCACGGGGGCCGTCTCCAGGTAGCGGCTCAGTCCCTCCACCTTGCGCAGGAACTCGCCGTGGTCCCGCACCGCCGCATCGTAGCCGGCCGGCGGCCGGCGCGCGGCAAGCGTCTCTTCATACGATAGATGCGAGCGCGCGAGGGCCACCAGCCTGTCCACCGTATCGGTCATGGAGGCCCCGGTGGCGCGACCGTCGGCCAGCGCGGCCAGCCCGTCGATCATTTCGAAGATCATGCGATGCTGCTCGTCGATGGCGGGGATCCCCACCCCGTAGGAATCGTGCCATTCGAAGCGGACCTCGGATCGGAAGCTCTTCAGCCTTCGCTCGTAGGTCTCCATGAGCTTCCACTGCACCACGGGGATGTCCTCGATGGCCTCGGCGGGGATGGTGTACAGCGTGCAGTCCAGCAGGGCGCGCGCCTCGAAGAGATGGAGATTCGCGGCGCCCGGCCTGCCGTGCCTGCGCGGCCGCACGAAGCGCTCCCGCCAGCCCTCCGGCAGCTCCCGCGCGCCGCGCATGAGCGTCTCTTCCCCGAAGAAGCCGCCGGGGGTGAGGTTTTCTATGGAATGCGCGCCGAGGAATACCGACAGCAGGCCCTCGGTGAGCAGGCTGATCTCCGCCTTGCCCTGGGGGGCGATCAGGTCATCCTCTTTCATTACGCGGCGCGCCATGGCCTGCGCAATGCGGATCTGAAGCGGAAAGGACACCATCTCTCCGAAGAGCCAGGTCCCCTGGAGGATCTGGCGGTGCTCGTGGACCTGCCGCAGGGAGTCGATCATGCCGCAGCGGCGCAGGAACTCCATGTACATCTCGCGCGGAATGCGCAGGGCGGTCACGTTGCTGAGCGCGCGGCAGGTGCGGTGCGATTTTGCGGCGGCAAACCCGTCAAGCTCCCCGATGAACCCGCCGGCGGACTTGCGGTTGTGAAGACCGGTCTTGGAGTCGATGAGCTCCACCATGCCGCTGAGCAGGAGGTAGATATCGGTGACCGGCGCATCGGCGTGCAGGATGATGGTGTCGGGAGGGAACTCCGCCAGGGGGCAGTTGCCCAGCATGGCGATGTCCGAAGCGCTCGCCATGGGGAAGTAGCCCTGCAGGCAGCGCTGACCTTCCAGCAGGAGGTAGTTGCAGTGCGTCTCCACCATCACGTCGTCCTGGCCGAAGAGGGCGCACGAGCCGATCTCCTTCTGGGCATCCGTCAGGGGAACCGAGGTGTGGCTGAGGTACACCTTGCCCGAGCCGTCACCGGCGAAATCCTCGGCCATGCCGTGGATCAGCCCGCCGCCTATGTCGATCTTCTTGATGTCGACGGGCTGGCTGAACTTTTCCCGGCAGGTGTCGAACAGCGCCTGCGTAATGCCGTTCTTCTCCGGGTCCTGGGTGACCATCTTCCTCAGCACCTCGAAGGAGCTGATGTCGGCGAGGTGCGCGTAGGTGTTGTAGCCTTTTTCCCAGAAGGCGCGGAAAAAGAAGACGCTCGTTTCCACCGGGTGCGGTGAAAAGACGGGCATGACCTCCAGGCCGCCAATGGGGTTCCACTCGTCGAAGAGCAGGTCGTGCGGCTCGAAGTACTGGTAGAAGGTGGCCTCGTTGCGCCCGGTGAGCGCCGCGTACTTCTTCACGACGCTGGCCCGCACGGGGGCGGTGGCATAGTAGGGGATGCGGTGATCGGAGCGCACCAGGGAGGTGAGCCCCGCGAAATGATCGTCGTGCGCGTGGGTGTGGAAAATCCCCGCCACCTCGTTGATGCTCACCCCCAGCGCGGTGAGGGTGTGCTGGATGCCGGGTCCCGCGTCAATCATGTACACCCTGCCCTGGAAGCAGACGATGCTGCCCATGCAGGGCCGGGTGACGTCCCAGCCGTCCCCTTCTCCGACGTGCACCACGGAGAAATACTCGCGGCGCAGCTTGTGAAACCCCAGCTGGTAGGTCGGCGCGTATTCCTCCTCGTCCCCGAGGTTCAGATCCACGGTCACCGATTCTCCGCCGTAGACGAACTCGTAGCGGTTGAACCCGCGGCGGCGGATGAAGGCCCCCCCGCGCAGCTCCACCGCCGGGGTGTCCACGATGCGCAGGTCCAGCAGGTCCTCGGTGCGGCGGATGTTGTCGAACGCGAACCACGTCTTTATGCGCAGCATGTCGCGCGCCTGCGGCTCCGGCACCCCCGAGGCGACGATCTCCGCCAGGGAGGACAGCCCGTAGGTCCCGCGGTAGATGTAGCTGCTCTGGCTGTTCACCTGGTCTTCCAGGCCGATGAGCATGGGCTTGCGGCCGGTGTTGTTGGGGTGGGAGGGCAGGATCATGCCCTGCAGGTAGAGCATCTGCAGGACGGGGAACTCGGCGAGGTTGGAAAAGCTTCCCTTCTGGATGGTGGTATCCGAAAGGAGGATCGCATTGGGGCCGGTCTGGGCGATGACGCCGTTCTTCTCCCGCTCCACGATCAGGCCCATCTTCATCAGGTGCTTGACGCTGTCAGCAGGGCACCCGCAGAGGACGTACAGGTCGGCCTCGGGGATCTCCACCCAGTACACGCCGTTCGTAACGCGCTGCTTTTGCATCCGAGGCTCTTTCGTTCCTTTCCCGGTTCCCTCGAGTATCTTCCCTCCATTATAGCGAAGCGGGCACGCGAATGCAAAAACCGGCACTCACAGGCGGGCAGGGTGTTGCGTTTCTGGCGATGCGTAATGCTCAGTGGGGGTAGTAGGCGAGCGCGGTGTCAAAAAGGGCGGCTATGTTCTCCGGCGGTGTGCCCGCCTGGATCCAGTGCGAGGGCCCCAGGATGTAACCGCCATTCCGCCCCAGCACCCTGATGCGCTCCTGCACCTCGCGGCGCACGTCCTCGGCCGTGCCGAAGGGGAGCGTCGTCTGGACGCTCACTCCGCCCTCGAAGCACAACCGGTCCCCGAAACCGTCTTTCAATCGGACGGGGTCCATGTGGTCGGCGCTGAACTGCAGGGCCTGCAGCACGTCGATGCCCATCTCCACAAGGCCGCCGGCGGCGTCCATGATGGACCCATCGGTGTGATAGATCACGCGGGCGCCCCGCTGGTGGATGGCGTCATTCAGCCGCCGGTGGTACGGCTTCAGCATCCGCTCCCAGCGGTCCAGGGGCATGAGGAGCCCGCGCTGGTCGCCGATGTCGTCCGCGGTGAACACCAGGTCTATCTCCCCGGGCACAGCCTCGAGGATCCGGCTGAAAAATGCGATGTAGAAATCCGTCACCCGGCCCATGAGTGCATGCACCAGCTCTTCGTCGGTCATCACGTCCATCAGCATCTGCTCGAAGCCCCGCATGTACCACGAGGTCTCGAAGATGTTGCCGTTGGTCACCATCAGGCAGCTGTCGGCGCGCTCGCGCGCCGCGGCCGCCAGGCCGGGCAGGCTCTCGTAGTCGAACCAGGCGGGGTCCGGCCAGCGGTGCGCCGCAAGGTCGATCTCTCCCGCCAGCGGGTAGCGGGCTATCTCGCTGTAGCTGCCGGAACCGTAGCTGACCTCCCGGCGGGTGACCCCCCAGATGTCGGTGTTCGGGGGAAGCGGGGGCCCAATGTAGCGCGGGGCGATCTCCACGATGTCGACGATGGGATCCAGGTACTGCTCCACCGTGAGGTGCCTTTTCCGGGAGAGCCACGCGCCCAGCGCGTCCCGCGCGGGGGTGTTGATGCCGGCGCAGACCATGCCGACGGGGATCCGATCGGTCACCTGGCGGCTCAGCGCGAGCCGCACGCGCTCGCGGGGGGAGAGGGCTTCCTTGCGGAGCATGGCAGCTACTGTAGCGGGAGCGCCAGCCGCGCGCAAGGCCGACGGCTGGGAAGCCGCGCCATTCATGCCGATATTTGAAGCAAGCGGTGCAATCATGAATGTCCGGCTCGTTCGGCTCATCTCCGGCTCTCGCGAGGGGCTTCCCGAGGGATTCCCCGATTTCCGCGACGAGCTGCGCTACCTCAAGGAACGGCACGGGGAGAAGATCGCGGCACTCGATGATTCCAGCGGCACCCTGCTCGGATCGGTCAGTCTCAGCCCCGACAGGGACGTGGGGGGACACTTTTTCCGCCTGGCTGCCATCGACGTCTCCCGCCGGGGCCTCGAGGAAGGAGTTGAGGCCGCTCTCCTGGAAGAGGCGAAGGCCTTCATCAGCCAACGGCACATGTCACGCATGAAGCTCGGCACCAGCCCGCTGCTCACCGGGCACGCCGCCCTGTACATCACCCGCTTCGGCGCCCGCTACCGCTGGCGGGAAGGGATCAAGATGCCCGACGGCCGGCCGCGTCCCTACGTCTCCTGCGAGTGCGATTTCGAGGACCCATCGGCGCGGCCCCTGGACCTGACGGAGGAGGAGGTGGCGCCGCGGAGCGTGCTCTCGTGGGACGGGCTGCGGCCCATCCCGCGGCGCGAGGTCGTGTATGCAGGCCCGCTGTCGGTGCTCCTGCCGGAGCTGAGCGCGGAAGCACTCGGGGAGGCCTCCGCGCGGGACCCGGAGCTCCTGCCGGTCCTCTGGAGCGTCTTCCATGCCCTCTCGGTGCACGGGTACGACTTCGCGTGGTTCGATCACAGGGACCCGGCGGTAAGCGCCCCGGGCGAGCCGCCCTGCTATTACGTCATGAAGAGCGTCGTCTCCTTGTGAAATCGCTCGGAAGGATTGAACATGCAGGGGCAACCGGGATAGAGTGGGGACATGGAAACGCCTCAGACGGTCGAATTGACCCGGAGTGAGAGAGAGCTCCTCCTGAACATCCTGCACATTGCTCCCGAGGTGGAGAAGAAGATCATTTCCGCCCGCATTACCGGCAACAGGTATCACATCGAGTTCGCCCCCAAGGAAATCGAGGGACTGCTCAACGGTCTCGCCTCCGAAGTGAATGCCACGGACGATCGCACCATGGCCCGGGCATACGAAGACCTGCGCCAGAAGCTGGAGAAGATCGAACAGGGGAAAGCCTAGCAGAGCCCCCTCCGCGCGCAGCCGCCGAGAGGAGATGCACTGATGCTCAGCTCGTCGCAGATCATTTTCGTTCTGGCGCTCCTTTTGGTGCTTTCGCTCCTGGCGGTGATCCTCATTGCCGCCGCCTGGCGGCGGGAGAGGAAGGAAGGCCAGGCGCGCATCGAGTCACTGCTCTCCGACCAGCAGCGGGTCCTCGTGGATGCGCGCAGGGAGAGCGTGGACAGGAGCCGCAGCACCCTGAAGGGGCAGATCGCCGAGCAGCTCGCCCCGCTGCTCCCCGGCTTCCGCTACCTTCCCGCCGACGCGCGGTTCCTCGGCGACCCCATCGACTACGTCGTCTTCAGCGGCTACACCGGCGTCAGGGACAGCCGTGCCTCCCCCGAGACGCTCGAGGTCGTGCTTCTCGAGGTGAAGCAGGGCGGCTCGGCCCTGTCGGGCTTCCAGCGCGCCATTGCCCGGTCCGTGGAGGAGGGCAGGGTGCGCTTCGAGGTGCTTCGCATTTCCGATGACGGCACCATCACGACGGAGACCTGGCGGCCGCGCACGGCACGCGGCGGCCGCGGGTCGCCCCCGTCAGTGAAGGATGAGTGAGAGCGCCGAGAGCAGGAGCAGAAGCGCCATCACCGCGTTGAAAACCAGCATCGCCACGCGGCCTTTCAGGAGCCGTGAAAACACGTCCCCCAGCAGTGCCCAGAGCGAGGTCGACGCGCAGCCGAGCAGCGCCAGGCCGAATGAGGAAAGCACGAGGGTGAGGAGCGTGCCGGCAATGAGCTGGTGGAATGCCGAGTAGATTGTCAGCGCGTACAGGATGACTTTGGGATTGACGATCTGCAGCAGCAGGCCGCTCCTGAACCCGGAGTTGCGCGCCCGCGGCTCATCGGTCCCGTGGCGGGACGGCAGGAAGAGCGACACGGCGAGCCACGCCATGTATGCCGCGCCGATCCACCTGAACCATGGCAGCGCCCCGCGATAGACCTGGCTGGCAAGGTCGGTGAGGAGTCCCGCTGCCAGCATGAGGACCAGGAATCCCGTCGTGATGCCCGCGATGTACGGCAGTGTCCGCGTGAACCCCAGGCGCATGCCGATGGCAGCGGAGGAGATGTTGTTGGGCCCCGGGGTGAAGGTGGTTACCGCGGCGTAGGCGGCGAGGGGCAGCACCAGCGGATCCATGGAAGCCTCCTGGTTGACGAAAGTCGTTATAGAGCACAATATGTGCGTTATATTGTCAAGGGGGGGTGCCGGGGATGGATGAGGTGACACGGCAGACGGCGGAGAATCTCTCCGCCATCAGGAAGGAACGCTCCCTGAGTCTGGACGACGTTGCCCGGCTGAGCGGGGTCAGCAAGAGCATGCTGCGCCAGATCGAGCGGGGCGCCTCCAGTCCCACCATCTCGACCCTCTGGAAGATCGCCAACGGGCTGAAGGTCTCCTTTTCAAGCCTCGTGAAGGAAAGCGGGTCGTCGGTCTCCGTGGTGGACAACCGGGCGGGCCAGCCCCTCCTGGAAAAGGACGGGGGCTACAAGCTCTATCCCCTGTTCCCCTTCGAGGCGGAGCGGAAGTTCGAGGTTTACCAGGTGGAAATCACCAGGGGCACGCGTCTTGCATCAGAGGGTCATCGCGGCGGGGTCGAGGAATACCTGTTCGTAAGCGCCGGGACACTTCACCTGGAGGTGCAGGGAAAAAGCTACCGCGTGGCCCGTGACCACAGCACCAGGTTCGATGCCTCCGGGCCGCACTCCTACGAGAACAGGGGCTCGACCCTGGTGAAAATGATCATGCTCATCTGCTACCCGCGGGGGTAGTCGCGGGGGGCGCAGCGGCCCCTGGCGCGGGACCCGGCCTCAGACTCTCATCATCGGGATGAGAATCTGGCCGATGGACTCGGACGGCACCCCCGCTGCGTTGGCCTCATCGGTATCGATGTGCATCTCGAGGGCGGCCGCGGGGCTCACGCGCACAACGACCCCCTCGGCGATCGTTGCCCGGTCCCCTACCAGGCGCACGCTGACACGGGCGCCGTTTCTCACCCCGAGCCTGTCCGCGTCTGCGGGAAGCATGTGGATGTGGCGCAGCGCGCGTATGACCCCCTCGGGGAGCGCGAGCTCTCCCGCGGGGCCCTGCAGGAGGATTCCCGCCGAGCCCTGCAGGGAGCCGGATTCCCGCACTGGTGCCTGGATGCCCAGGGAGAACTGGTCGGTGCCGGAGATTTCCACCTGGGTCTGGGCGCGGACGGGGCCGAGCACCCTCACCTTTTCCAGCCTGCCGTTGGGACCCGAGAGTGTCACCGTTTCCTCAGCGGCGAACTGGCCGGGCTGCCCGAGCTCCTTCAGGGGAGTGAGCACCGTGCCGGCGCCGAAGAGCTTCTCCACCGCCTGCTGGCTCAGGTGCACGTGGCGCGCCGAGACACGCACGGGGACCTCCTCGACGCGGCCCTCCGCCTCGCGCCCGCCGAGGATCTCGCCGGAAAACCGCGACCAGCAGGATGCCTTGGGGTTGTCGCGCACCTGTATCAGCGCCGCGGCCACCCGCTGCCGCGCAAGCTCCCCGTACTCCTGGCGGAAGCGGCGGTAATAATCGAGGATGCGGCCGTGCTCGCTCACGTAGCGGGCCGGCATGGCATTCAGTGCGAGGGCGAACACGTTGCTCCAGCACTGGCTGCACGTGCACAGCTTGTCTCCGCGGATGGCCGCGCTGGTCTCTTCCCCCACGATCAGCTCCATGACGTTGTAGGGGCCGAAGCTGGAGGAGGAGATGCGCCGCAGGGCGCTGGCTGACCTGATGGTGGCCAGAATGCTCGCTATGCGCAGCTTTTCCGGGCTGCACAGGCGCATGTCGGCAATCGCCTCTTCGGGCGTCTCTGCCGTGCGCGCGTAGCGGCGCCGGGCATCCGCGAGATGGGCCGCAGAAATCCAGCCCAGGTCCGCGAGGATCCTTCCCGCGTCCGTGCCGTCGATCACCTCCTGCGCCTGTCTCTTCAGGGCGTCGGTCACCTGGTCGGCCTCGGCCCAGCCCTTGCGCACCGCGATCTCACCAATGCGGGCGTGCACGCCCACCGCCGCGTTGTCCCGCTGCTCGTCGAGCAGCATGCCGATCTGCTCCTTGCGCAGGGCCTGCGCCTCCACCAGATGCTCGCCCAGCCTGCGCTCCGCTTTGCCCGTGTTGCCGCTCACCCCCGCACCTCCCGCATTTTTTCGATGGTCTGCTCTTCCCATGGTGGCCTTCCTCAGTGCGGCGGTCAAGGCATGCGGTCCGCGAAGGCGCGGCCGCCGCCCTCCGTCCACTTGCAACGGGCCCGGCCCCGGACTACCCTTCCGCGATGGGGATATCGTGAAAATCACCGTTGCCTGCGGACAATTCGCGCCCGACGCCGGGGAGACGGCGCGCAACGCGGCACG